>NZ_JBFBGN010000181.1:0-11856 GCF_040684675.1 Streptomyces sp. NPDC089915
CGCGACGAAGGAGCGCCCTTGACAGGCCGGCCCGGACCGGAAGGACAGTGGGACTGGCGGGAACCCCCCAGCCCTCCCTGAGACCGCCCCGCCCGGACCCCGCAAACCCCCGACCCCGGCCCCGCCCCGCTGACCAATACCGCCGGCGGGGTCGGACCTGAGCCTCAGCCCCCCACCGCTCCCGCCAGGCGGGCCAGGAAGGCCGCTACCGCGGCCGGGCCCGGGAGGACCAGGTCGGCTCGGGCCGCCAGTTCCGGGACCTCCGCCGAGCCGCTGCACACCAGGAGGCCCGGAAGGCCGTCCGCCCGTCGCTTCTCGACCGCCGAGTACGCCGCGAGGTCGCCCAGGTCGTCGCCCGCGTACAGGACCGGCCCCGCGTCGCGCTCCTGGAGGAACTCGGTCAGGGCGACGCCCTTGTCCATCCCCGGCGGGCGCAGTTCCAGTACGGCGCGCCCCGGCTCGACGATCAGCCCGTGGCGGGCGGCGAGCTCCGCGAGGGGTTCTCGGAGGGCCCCGAACGCCGCCTCGGGGTCTTCCGCGCGGCGGGTGTGGACGGCCAGTGCGCGGCCCTTCTCCTCGATCCAGGTGCCGCGCCAGGCCCCGATGGCGTCGAGGAAGCCGGGCAGCTCGGCCCGTACGGCCGCCACGCCGGGGTGTTCGGCGGGGGCGTGGACGACGCCGGTGACGGCGTCCCAGCGTTCGGCCCCGTAGTGGCCGAGGACGACGAGGTGTTCCAGTCCGGGTACCCCGGCGAAGCCGCCGTAGCGGACGGCGACGCCGGCCGGGCGGCCGGTGACCACGGCCACGGCCTCCACCCGGGGGGCGAGCGCGGCGAGCGCCGGGACGGTGTCGGGGTGGGCGCGGGCCTGGTCGGGGTCGGGGACGATGTCGGCGAGGGTGCCGTCGAAGTCGAGCGCGACGACGGCTCTGCGGGGTGTGCGGAGGAGGGCTTCGAGGCCCTCGCGTCCGGCGGCGGTGACGGGCACGGGCATCGGCGGGTCGTGCGGATGGCTCCCCATGCGGACGACCCTACCGGCGGTGCGGGGAGCCCGCCCAGACCCTCCAGCCGGGATCCAGCCCGCGGACCCCTCCGGGGGTGCGCGGGGGCCTACCGCCGGGCCCGCTGGGCCTCTCGGATGCGGCGGAGGCGGTTGACGGTGCCGGGGGCGTGGGCGAGAGCCCGGGGGTCGTCCATGAGGGCGTTGAGCAGCTGGTAGTACCGGACGGGGCTCAGCCCGAGCCCCTCGCGTATCGCGCGCTCCTTGGCGCCGGGGCCGGGCCAGCTGCGGGCCTCGTACGCGAGTACGGCGGTTTCGGCGGCGCTCAGCCGGGCGGACGTCCCGTCCATCCCGTCCACCCCCTCCACCTCACCCGCCTGCCCGTCTTCCGTCATACCGCCACACTAACGCCGCCCACCGACAGCACCGGGTCGCCTACCCGGGGGGCGCCGCTGCGCGAAGCGGTCCCCTCCCCGCCCTTCCACCGTTCCCCGGGGCTCCGCCCCGGACCCCGCGCCTCAAACGCCGGCGGGGCTGGAGGGGCCGGGTGGCCTACTTCGCCCCGTCCGCCTTGCGGGCCGAGTCCGCGATCTGTTCCAGGATCTTCGCCGGCTGGCCGCCCGGCTGGACCGCCTTGCCGATGTTCTGCTTGATGTCCTCGCTGACCCCGGCCCAGGACTTCTTGCCGACGGGGTACAGGCGGGCGTTCGGGAGGGCGGTGAGGAAGGTGCGCAGCTGGGTGGCGGGGCCGCCGGTCGCGGCTTCCATGGCGCGGTAGCCGCTGGTGGTGACGGGGAGCAGGTCGTACTGGTTGGTGAAGGTGGTCACGTTCTTCGCCGCGTACAGCTGGTCGAGGAACTTGCCGGCCTCCTTCTTGTGGCCGTTCTTGAAGGCCATGACCCAGTCGGCGACGCCCATCGTGGAGTGGTCGGTGCCGTCGACGGTGGGCATGGCCACCATGCCGAACTTGACGCCCTTGCCGGCGGCCTGCTTCAGCAGCGTGGGGTGGCCGTTGAGCATGCCGACCTCGCCGCGGGTGAAGGCGTCGAAGGCGGCCTGGCGGTCGAGCTTGCCGGGTTCGACGGGGCCGGTGAGGCCCTGGCCGACCATGCGGTCGCGCAGGAACTCGAAGGTCTTGACGTTCTCGGGGGCGTCGATCGAGTAGGCCTCTTCGTTGTCGGTGTAGCCACCGCCGCCGGCGAGCATCCACATCATCGTCTCGGCCTGGGCCTCCTCGCGGCCCAGCGGGAGCGCGAAGGGGGTGGGGACGTTGGCGGCCTTGAGCTTCCTGGCGGCGGCCTCGACGTCCGCCCAGCTCTTGGGCTGCCAGGGGGCGCTGCCGTCCTTGGGGATGATCCCGGCGTCGCCGAGGAGCTTGGTGTTGTAGAAGAGCAGCCGGGTGCTGGCGACGAACGGCATGCCGTACTGGACGCGGCGGACCTTGCCGGCGTCGGCGAGCGGGGCGAGGAAGTCGGCCTCGGTCTTCACGGACAGGAGCTCGTCGGCGGTGTAGAGCTTGCCGGCCTCGGCGTAGTCGGCGTAGGCGCCGATCTGGGCGATGTCGGGGGCCTTGCCGTCCTTGACCATGGCGGCGACCTTGGCGTCGACCTCCGACCAGGAGTAGACGCTGACCTCGACCTTGACGCCGGGGTTGTCCTTCTCGAAGGCGGTGGCGAGGTTCTTCCAGTAGCCGGCGGAGGAGTTCTGCGGATTGTCGCCGTAGTCGGCCGCCACGACCCGGAGGGTCACCTCGTTGTCCCCGGCGAGGCTCGACACGGTCCCACAGCCCGTGAGCGTCACGCCGGTCAGCCACAGTGCGGCGCCGGACGCGGCCAGCCTCAGGTAACGGCCCTTCACAGTTCTCGATCCACCCCACGTTGTACGTACGATCCGACGTAAGGTCTACACCACTTTGGCGGCTCCTCCACATCCGGAACGGCATCACGCGCGGACTGTTTCCAAACCGTCTCCGTGCGGGCCTTCGAATTTGTATGGCCGCTCAACAATCGCGCTCAATGGACTAGACCTTTCCCCTTCAAGCACGCGAGACTGTCCTCTGTGAAACCCGTGAAACACGTCATCGCCCTCGATGTGGGCGGCACCGGGATGAAGGCCGCCCTCATCGCCGGAGACGGCACCCTGCTGCACGAGGCGCGCCGCGCCACCGGCCGCGAGCGGGGCGCCGAAGCCGTCGTCGAGACGATCCTGGACTTCGCCGCCGAACTCCTCGACCTCGGCCGGGACCGCTTCGGCGCGCCCGCCTCGGCCGCCGGCGTCGCCGTCCCGGGCATCGTCGACGCCGAGCGCGGCATCGCCGTGTACGCGGCGAACCTCGGCTGGCGCGACGTACCGATGCGCGAGCTCCTCAGCGCGCGCCTCGGCGGCATCCCGGTGGCCCTGGGCCACGACGTCCGCACGGGCGGACTCGCCGAGGGCCGCATCGGCGCCGGCCAGGGCGCCGACCGCTTCCTGTTCGTCCCCCTCGGCACCGGCATCGCCGGCGCCATCGGCATCGCCGGCCGCATCGAGGCCGGCGCCCACGGCTACGCCGGCGAGATCGGCCACATCGTGGTCCGCCCCGGCGGCCCCGCCTGCGGCTGCGGCCAGTACGGCTGCCTGGAGACCCTGGCCTCCGCCTCGGCCGTCTCGCGCGCCTGGGCGGCCGCCTCCGGCGACCCCGAGGCCGACGCCGCCGACTGCGCCAAGGCCGTCGAGTCCGGCGACGCCCGCGCCGAGGAGGTCTGGCTGGCCGCCATCGGGGCGCTCGCCGACGGACTCGTCACCGCCCTCACCCTGCTGGACCCCAGCACGCTGATCATCGGTGGCGGGCTCGCCGAGGCGGGGGAAACCTTGTTCACACCACTGCGGACCGCCGTCGGGGAACGCGTGACGTTCCAGCGGCTGCCCGAGATCGTTCCGGCCGCCCTCGGGGACACCGCCGGATGCCTGGGCGCAGGGCTGCTCGCCTGGGACCTACTCGCCACGGAGGTACCTGCCTGATGTCCGGACGCGCACACAGCACCGTTCTCTCGGGCGCCAGGGTGGTGCTGCCCACCGGCATCGTGGCGGGCGGCCGCGTCATCGTCGAGGGCTCCCGCATCGCGGGCAGCGCCCCCGAGGACGCCGGGCTCGCCGACCTGTCCGGGCACTGGATCGTCCCCGGCTTCGTCGACATGCACAACCACGGCGGCGGCGGGAACTCCTTCACCTCCGGCACCGCCGAGGAGGTCCTCGCGGGCGTACGGACCCACCGCGAGCACGGCACCACCACCCTCGTCGCGTCCACCGTCACCGGGGACCTCGACGAGCTGGCCCGGCGCGCCGCGCTGCTCGCCGAGCTCACCCAGCAGGGCGAGATCGCCGGCGTGCACTTCGAGGGCCCGTTCATCAACCCCTGCCGCAAGGGCGCGCACAAGGAGGACCTGCTGCGCGACCCCGACCCGGCCGAGGTCCGCAAGCTGATCGACGCCGCCCACGGCGCCGCCCGCATGGTCACCCTCGCCACCGAGCTGCCGGGCGGGCTGGACTCCGTACGCCTGCTCGCCGAGCACGGGGTGATCGCGGCGATCGGCCACACGGACTCCACGTACGACCAGACGCGCCAGGCCATCGACGCGGGCGCGACCGTCGCCACGCACCTGTACAACGCGATGCCCGGCCTGGAGCACCGCGCGCCCGGCCCGATCGCGGCGCTGCTGGAGGACGAGCGGGTCACCGTCGAGCTGATCAACGACGGCACCCACCTGCACCCGGCGATGCTGGAGCTGGCCTTCCACCACGCGGGCGCCCACCGCGTCGCGCTGATCACCGACGCGATGGACGCGGCCGGCTTCGGCGACGGCACCTACCACCTGGGCCCGCTGGAGGTGGAGGTCAGGGACGGTGTCGCCCGGCTCGTGGAGGGCGGCTCCATCGCCGGCTCCACGCTCACCCTGGACACCGCCTTCAAGCGGTCGGTGACCGTCGACCGGCTGCCCGTGGAGTCCGTGGTGCAGGCGATCTCCGCCAACCCGGCCAAGCTGCTCGGCGTCTACGACGAGGTGGGCTCGCTGGAGCCCGGCAAGTACGCCGACCTGGTGGTCCTGGACGCGGAGTTCGACGTCAAGGGCGTCATGCGGCGGGGCGAATGGATCGTCAGCCCGCTGGGCTGAACCGGCCTTTCCGGCGTACGGACACGAGGCGGCCGGCCCGGAGGACTGGGCTGGCCGCCCGCCATTTGGCATGATCCCGGCACACACCAAGACCGGGGCTGGCCATGATCCTCACCGTGACGCTCAACACCGCGCTCGACGTCACCCACCGGGTGCCGCGACTGCTGCCGCACACCTCCCACCGGGCCACCGCCGTCACCGAACGGGCGGGCGGCAAGGGGCTGAACGTGGCCCGGGTGCTCGCCGCGCTCGGCCACGAGGTGACGGCGACGGGCTTCGCCGGCGGCCCGGCGGGCGCGCTCGTACGGGAGCTGCTGGCCGGCTCCCCCGGGGTGGTGGACGCCCTCGTCCCCTGCGCCGGGACCACCCGGCGCACGCTGGCGGTCGTCGACGAAAGCACCGGCGACACCACCCAGTTCAACGAGCCGGGCCCGCAGATCTCGGCCGCCGAGTGGGCGGCGTTCCTCGCCCGCTACACCGAACTCGCCGCCGGGGCCAGCGCGGTGGCCCTGTGCGGGAGCCTGCCGCCGGGGGTGCCGGTGGGGGCGTACGCGGTGCTCGTACGGGCGGCCCGCGCGGCCGGGGCCCCCGTCCTCCTCGACACCAGCGGCGAGGCGCTGCGCCGCGGGATCGCCGCCCGGCCGGAGATCATCAAGCCGAACGCGGCGGAACTCGCCGAGCTGACGGGCTCGCGCGACCCGCTGCCCGCCACCCGCGACGCCCGCCGCCGCGGCGCCCACGCGGTGGTCGCCTCCCTGGGCGCCGACGGCCTCCTGGCCGCCACCCCGGAGGGCACCTGGCACGCCACCCCGCCCCGCACCCTGCGCGGCAACCCGACGGGCGCGGGCGACTCGGCGGTGGCGGGCCTCCTGTCGGCCCTGGCCGAGGACCTCCCCTGGCCGGACCGGCTGACCCGCGCGGTGGCCCTGGCCACGGCCACGGTGCACGCCCCGACGGCGGGAGACTTCGACCCCCGCACCTACGCGGAGGTACGGGGGTCGGTGAAGGTCACGGCCTGCCAGCCGGGCTAGGCAGCCGCTACAGCGGCTCCAGCCAGAGCTGATCGATGATGATCTCGCACTGGTTGCCGGTCTCGCAGGAGATCTTGACGGTGTTCGTACCCTTCTTCAGGTCCACATTGGAGTGGGTGTACGTCCACTTGTCCCATTCGCCCGGCTTGGCGTTGGAGAAGTTGTTCATGTTTATCGGGCGGGTCTGCTGATCGCCGTTGACGGTCAGCGTGGTGCTCGCGGCCTTGCCCGGCACGGCGTAGCTGATCTTCAGCTTGTACTGGCCGGCCGTCGGCACGTCCAGCGTCCAGGTCAGCGCCGCACCCGGCTGGTTGAAGTTGCCGACGTACTGGCCGCCCGAGCTCTTGGCGCCCTGCACGGTGTTCTGCAGGGTCGCGCCGCCGGTGAGGGCCATGCCGGTGCTGGCGGCCTCGGCCTTGGGCAGCGGGGTCTTCGAGGCCTGCGGCGAGGCGCTCGCGTCGTCCGAGGGCTGGTCGCCCTTCGGAGCGGCCGGCTTCTGCGACTGGGAGGCGGCCTGGTTCTTGCCGCCCTTGTCCTCGTCCTTCTTGCCGAAGGCCACCGCCGCGCCGATGCCGATCGCGACCGCCGCCACCACGGCCACCGCCGCGATGAGCAGGCCCTTGCGGCTGGAGCCGCCCGCGCCGGCGCGGCCGCGGCCGCCCGCCGGGCCCATCTGCTGGGTCTGGGACTGCGGGGCCGGGGACGGCTGCTGCGGGACCCCGTAGCCGTTGGCCTGGAGGGCCTCGGGGGCCTGGTACTGGGCCTGGTAGGCCTGCGGGGGCTGCTGCTGGGGGACGGCGCCGCGCTGGCCGCCGTACGTCCGCTCGCCGACCGTGCGCACCTGGTTGTACGAGGTGCGGGGGACGCCGGGCTGCGCACCGGGCTGGCCTCCGGCCGCCGGGCCGGGGTAGCCGTATCCGCCGCCCTGACCGGGCGGGGTGGCTCCGGCGGCCTGGCCGTCCGCGTAGAGGTAGCCGAACGGATCGTCGTCCTCGGGCTGGTTCGCCCCACCGTGCGGGCCGTTGTTCGCGGGCGTCGTCATCGCAGGTCACTCCTTTCGACCCACGGGAGCCTACCCCGAACAGGTGCGCCCACGGGTGGCCGATCCGATCACCCGGCCCGGCGGTGCGCCTTGGAGCGGGACCTCTTCTCGATGTACATCCGCTGGTCGGCGGAGCGCAGCACCTCGTCGGCCGACATCCCGCAGCTGGCCCAGCCGATGCCGAAACTCGCGCCGACGCGCACGGCCCGCCCGTCGACGCGGATCGGCGGGATGATCGCGTTGCGCAGCCGGACGGCGAGGTCGGCGGCGTCCGCGGCGCCGAGGCCGTCGGCGAGGACGACGAACTCGTCACCGCCGAGCCGGGCGACGGTGTCGCCGTCGCGGACGCAGGTGGTCAGCCGCCGGGCCACCTCGATCAGGACGGCGTCGCCCGTGTGGTGCCCGAACCGGTCGTTGATCGATTTGAACCCGTCGAGGTCGCAGAAGAGCACCGCGAGCCCCTTGGTGCCGTCGTCGACGTCCGAGGCGGGCGCCACCGTGTGGACGTGGTGGTCGTACGGGCCCTCGGGCTGCCCGGGGAAGCCGCCGGGGAACTCGAAGCCGTCGGCTCCGCCCTGGCCCGCGGCGGCCGCGGGGTACCCGGCGTCGTAGCCGTGCTCGCCGCCCGCCCCGACGCCGCCCTCCGGCCGGCCCTCGAAGGCCGCGTCCAGCGCCTCCACGGCGCCGGCCCGCACCGACTGGGGCCGCCGGCACAGCCGGGCGCCGAGCCGGGCGCGCAGCTCGGCGCTGTTGGGCAGGCCGGTGAGGGAGTCGTGGCTGGCCCGGTGCGCGAGCTGGAGCTCGTGCCGTTTGCGCTCCTCGATGTCCTCGACGTGCGTGAGCAGGAAGCGGGGCCCGTCGGCGGCGTCGGCGACGACGGAGTTGCGCAGCGAGACCCACACGTACGTGCCGTCGCGCCGCCCCAGCCGCAGCTCGGCCCGGCCGCCCTCGGCGGAGGTGCGCAGCAGCGTCCCGATGTCCTCGGGGTGGACGAGGTCGGAGAAGGAGTAGCGGCGCAGGACGGAGGCGGGCCGCCCCAGGAGCCGGCACAGGGCGTCGTTGGTGCGCAGCAGGCGGCCGTGCTGGTCGCCGCCCATCTCGGCGATGGCCATGCCGCTGGGGGCGTACTCGAAGGCCTGCCGGAACGACTCCTCGCTGGCCCGCAGCGCCTGCTGCTCGCGCTCCAGCCGCACCAGGGCCCGCTGCATGTTCGCGCGCAGGCGCGCGTTGCTGATCGCAATGGCGGCCTGGAAGGCGTACATCTGCAGCGCCTCGCGGCCCCAGGCGCCCGGACGGCGGCCGTTGCGCGGCCTGTCCACGGAGATGACACCCAGAAGTTCCCCGCCCGTCGCATACATGGGGGCGTAGAGCCGGTCCTCGGGGTGCCACTCGTCCTCGAAGCGCGGATCGGGGCCTTCCGTATGCCACTGGGGGACGTCGTCCTCCAGCAGGACCCAGCCCTCGGTGTGCGGGATGAAGCGCAGGCCGTCCCAGTCCTCGCCCATGGTCAGGCGGCGTTCCCAGGCGGCGCGGGAGCCGACGCGGCCGGTGATCAGGGCCTCGGCGGCGGGGTCCCCGGCGAAGGCGGCGACGACGAGATCGCCGTCAGGGCGTACGAGGTTGACGCAGGCGAGTTCGTAGCCGAGGCCGCGCACGATGCCGTCCACGACGGTCTGCAGAGTGTCCGCCAGGCTCCGGGCCGTGTTGAGCTCGGCCACCACCTGGTGCAGCTGCCGCAGGGTCGCAAGACGGACGTACGGCTCCGACTCGGTCTCCATTGCTCGCTCTCCCCGAGACCTCGACAGCAACTCCAGGTTTGTCATCGGCGTTTCGTTGCGGTGTCCCGTCCACTGAATCACAGTGAGCTGTGCGGCAGGTACACAGGGTCAACAAATCTTGCCCTCTGTGACTCAAGTCACATGAGATGAATAGTGCTGCGGCGTAGGCGCGTTGGGGCCGGGGAGCCGTCTGCCGCCTTCCCACGCGCAAACGATACGCCGGGACCTAGGCCGTGCGGCGGGGACGCGGCTCGGACCAGCGCCCGATGTGCGCGGCGCGGCGACCGGACTAGCGTGCGGTACGTGCCGAAGACGACCCCCGCACCCCAGACCTACACCCCCGCCGGCCCCCTCTCCCCCCATCCTGAGGGGGTGAGCAACGACGAGTTCCGCGCCGCCATGTCCCGGCTGGCGGCGGGCGTGTGCCTGATCACCGCCCACGAGCCGCCCCTGACCGCCGACGGGCCGCGCGGCGAGGACGTGGGCATGACCGCCACCGCGTTCATGTCGGTGTCCCTCGACCCGCCCCTGGTCCTGGTGAGCGTCCGCGAGGGCTCCCGGATGGACGACCTGCTCGCGGAGCAGCCGCTGTGGGCGGTGTCCCTGCTCGCGGAGAGCCAGCTCCAGGTGGCGAGCCGGTTCTCGATGAAGGGCCGGATCAGCGACCGGCTCCTCTTCGCCGACCTCCCCCACGAGCGGGGCGCCGTCTCGGGGGCGCCGCTGCTGTCGGGGGCCCTGGCCTCCCTGGAGTGCCGCACCCGCTCCCGGGTCCCGGCGGGCGACCACACGCTCGTCATCGGCGAGGTCCTGGCGACCGCGTTCCCGTCACCGGACTCCCCGCCCCTGACGTACTTCCGCGGCCGCTACCGCCACCTGCTGCCGTAGGCCGCGGGGCGGGGCGGCGTCGGGGCCGGGCCGGCGCCGGGAGCGGGCGCCCCGGCGGGCCCGGGGCTACCAGTCGCGGGAGCTGCGCCCCCGCTTCGTCTCCGACCGGGCCTTCTTCTCCCGCAGCCGCCGCTCGTTGATCCCGCGCGGGATCTTCGTCGCCCGCCGGGCCTTCGGCGGGGCCGCCGTCGCCTCCGCCAGCACCGCCGCCATCCGGACCAGCGCCATCTCCCGGTTGCGGTACTGCGACCGGTGCTCGGAGGCCCGTACCGTCAGCACCCCGCCCACCAGCCGCGCGGCGAGCCGCTCCAGGGCCCGCTCCTTCCACACCGGCGGCAGCGCCTCCGTCGCCGCGACGTCGAACAGCAGCTCCACCCGCGAGTCCGAGGTGTTGACGTGCTGCCCGCCCGGCCCCGAGGAACGCGAGAACCGCCAGGCGAGCTCCGCCTCGGGGAGCACGACCGCACCGCGGATGACATAGGGACCAGGCATGCCCCCTATGATCCGCCCCCGCCCCGCCCCCGTCACCCCCATTTACCGCCCCGCCGCACCGCTTCCGCACCGCTTGCGCACCCCCGCGAAACCCCGCTGGAACCTCCGCGCCCCCTCCACGCGTTATGAAGGGCAGCGGTAGCTTGGCCCCACAGTCGGGGCCACGCACCCGGAACGACGAGGAAGGACCCAGTCACATGGCAGTAAGCCTGTCCAAGGGCGGCAACATCTCGCTCTCGAAGGAGGCCCCGGGCCTCAGCGCCGTCACGGTCGGCCTCGGCTGGGACGTCCGCACGACGACCGGTGTCGACTTCGACCTCGACGCCTCCGCCATCGCGGTCGACGCGACGGGCAAGGTCGTCTCCGAGGGCCACTTCGTCTTCTTCAACAACAAGTCCACCCCGGACCAGACCATCGTCCACACCGGTGACAACCGCACCGGCGAGGGCTCCGGCGACGACGAGTCCATCAAGGTCAACCTGGCCGGCCTGGCCCCCAGCGTCGACAAGATCGTCTTCCCGGTCTCGATCTACGACGCCGTCTCCCGCAGCCAGAACTTCGGCCAGGTCCGCAACGCGTACATCCGCGTCGTCAACCAGGCCGGCGGCGCCGAGATCGCCCGCTACGACCTCTCCGAGGACGCCGCCACCGAGACCGCCATGGTCTTCGGCGAGCTCTACCGCAACGGCACCGAGTGGAAGTTCCGCGCCGTCGGCCAGGGCTACGCCTCCGGCCTCACCGGCATCGCCCAGGACTTCGGCGTCAACGTCTGAGACCGCCACGGCAGGTCCCTTCCCGACCGTCCCCGGGAAGGGCCCCGCCCGGCCCCGCTACCGTTCGACGGGTGATCCTCCAGCACCTCGTCCCCGTGGACGGCGCCCTCCCCGGCCCGGTCCTCACCGAAATCGCCGCCCTCTACGCGACGAACCGCGCGTTCTTCGAACTCAGCGGCGACTTCCCCGACCCGGCCCGCATCACCGTCGAACAGGTCGCGGCCGCCCTCGCCGACGAACTCGCCCTGGACGGCGCCGAAGTGCTCCTCGCCCGCTCCGCGGGCCGCCTCGTCGGCCTCGCCGCCACCCTCGCCCACCACCCGGACCCCGCCTCGGACGACCCGGACCCGTGGATCGGCCTGCTCCTCATCGACGCCACCGCCCACCGCGAGGGCCACGGCCGCACCCTCACCCGCCTCGTCGAGGACCGCTTCCGCGACGCGGGCCGCACCGGCCTCCGGCTGGCCGTCCTGGAGGGCAACACCCCCGCCCTCGCCTTCTGGCACGCCCAGGGCTACACCCTCCTGCGCCACGCGGCGGACCGCGAACGGGCCCGCCCCTGCCAGGTCCTGCGCAAACCCCTCTAGGGCCTGTCGTCAAACTCCCGTCGTCGCCCGAAGGGCGGCCCCGCGGCGTCTGGTGCGTGCTCTCGGCGTGCCGGGCGAAAGCCCGCACCAGGCGCCGCGGGGCAGACGGGAGTTTGACG
>NZ_JBFBGN010000182.1:0-11686 GCF_040684675.1 Streptomyces sp. NPDC089915
CCAGTACATCGCGGGCGACCTCGCGGCCTCGGCGCGGGGGGTGTGCGGTGCGCGGTGCTCATGCCCGCACCGCCGCGGCGCTCCGGCGGGGCGCGGGCAGCGGGTGCGCGGCCGTGCGTGCGGCGTCGCGCTTCGCGACCTCCTCGCGGACCAGCGGGATGACGTGCCGGCCGAAGTCGACGGCGTCTTCGAGCAGGTCGTAGCCGCGGGCCGAGAGGATGTCGACGCCGAGGTCGTAGTAGTCCAGCAGGGCCCGGGCGACCGTCTCGGGGGTGCCGACCAGGGCGTTGGAGTTGCCGGCGCCGCCGGTGGCCGCGGCGGTCGGCGTCCACAGCGCCCGGTCGTAGCGCTCCCCCGCCTCGGCTATGGCGATCAGCCGCTGTGATCCGGTGTTCTGGGGCGCATGGGTCTGTGTGACTCCGCCCCGGGGGTGCCGTGCGGGGGCCTCCTCGCGCCGGCGGCGGATGGCGCCCAGGGTGCGGTGGGCCTTCTCCCAGGCCAGTTCCTCGGTGGGGGCGATGATCGGCCGGAAGGCCACCTGGATGCGCGGGGCGTCGGTGCGGCCCGCCGCCGCGGCGGCCGCCTTCACGGCCTCGATCTGCTGGGCGGTCTTCTCCAGGGGCTCTCCCCAGAGGCAGTGGACGTCGGCCTCCGCTCCGCCGGCGGCGTACGCGGCGGGTGAGGAGCCGCCGAACGAGACGTCCGGACGCGGCTGCCGCACGGGGAAGACGTCGCTGACGAAGTCGTGGAAGCGGTAGTGCGCGCCCTCGTGGTCGAAGGGTTCGCGGGTGGTCCACACCTTCTTGACGATCCGGATGTACTCCGCGGTGCGGGCGTAGCGCTCGTCCTTGGTGAGGGTGTCCCCCTCGCGGCCCTGTTCGTGGTCGTTGCCGCCGGTGATGAAGTGGACGGTCAGGCGGCCCTCGCTGATCTGGTCGAGGGTGGCGAAGGTCTTGGCGGCGTAGGTGGGGTAGGAGACGTTGGGCCGGTGGGCCAGCAGGAGCTGGAGGCGCTCCAGGCGGGCGGCGATGTACGCGGCCGCCGGTGCGGGGTCGGGGGATCCGGAGCCGTAGGCGAACAGCACCCGGTCCCAGCCGTGTTCCTCGTGCGCCCGGGCCAGGCGGAGGGTGTAGTCCTTGTCGAAGGCGGCGCCGGACCGGGCGGTGGTCTCGGATCCGTCGTTGGTGGCGGCGATGCCGAGGAATTCCACGGGCATGGGGTGGCCTTTCGCGGGGGCGGTGGTGCGCACACGGGCAGGTGGGGACGCCGGCTCGTACGACGGCCGGCGGCACGCGGATGTGCGGGAAGCGGTGCGGGTGTTACGGGTGTGACGACACGGGGGATCGGGAGAACGGCGGCGGGCAGCGCGGCGTCCGGACGCACGTCACCGGGCCGGCGGGCGGCAGCGGTCGTGCGCGGGGATCTCGGCCCGCGACGGGGTCACCGAGGGAGGGAAGGGCCGATCAGGCAGCCCGCTGCCGCATCAGGCGCGACACGCGGCGGACCACACCCGACCGAAGTCGATGTGGCCGCGCGAGACGAGGCGCTGATGGGCGTTCATATGCCTACTTGAGCAGTACACGATGGTCTTCGTCAAGCGACGGCCCGGATCCCGGACGGCCCCGGGCGTCGGGGTCCGCGCATGGTTGACAGGGCCGTGCGGCAGGCGCATACGATCGGCGGCGGAACGGCCCCGCCCCGCGCAGGGCGCCGGTTCCGGCCGCGTTGAGGGACGCGGCGGGCGTGACGACACGGGGTCCCGGGACCCACCCCATCCACGCCGCGATCCCTCGAACTGGAGGGCCTCCCATGGCCGCCGCCCCTTCCGACGTCTCCCCCGCCACCGCCGCGCCCGCGCCCGGCGCCGACCCCGCGGCCGGACCACCGCGGATCGTGCCGCGCCGGCGCGTGGGGCGCCGGGTGTCCGCCGCCGCCGCGCTGCTGGTCTTCGCGCTGGCGGTGCGTTCCGTCCTGCGCAACGACGCCTTCCAATGGGACGTGGTGGGACGGTACTTCACCACCTCGGCGGTCCTGCACGGGCTGCTGCTGACGCTGTGGCTGACCGCCGTGGTGATGGTGCTCGGCTTCCTGTCGGGCACCGTCCTGGCCGTGATGCGGCTCTCCGACAGCCCGGTCCTGCGGACGCTGAGCTGGGGGTACGTGTGGATCTTCCGCTCCACCCCGCTGCTCGTGCAGTTGCTGTTCTGGTTCAACATCGGCGCCCTGTACCCCACCCTGGGGCTCGGGATCCCGTACGGCCCGGAGCTGTTCAGCGTCCGCACGGTGAACCTGCTCGGCCCGACCCTCACCGCCGTCATCGGCCTGACCCTGCACGAGAGCGCCTACGCCGCCGAGGTGGTGCGCGGCGGGATCCTCTCCGTGGACCCCGGCCAGACCGAGGCCGCGCAGGCCCTCGGCCTGAGCGGGTGGCGCACCCTGCGCCGGATCGTCGTACCCCAGGCGATGCGCTCGATCGTGCCGACCGCCGGGAACATGCTGATCGGCACCCTGAAGGGCACCAGCATCGTCAGCGTGCTGGCCGTGCACGACCTGCTGTACTCGGTCCAGCTGGTCTACAACCAGAACTACCAGGTGATCCCGCTGCTGCTGGTCGCCACCCTCTGGTACGCCGCCGTCACCACCGTCCTGAGCGCCGGCCAGTACTACGTGGAGCGGCATTACGCACGCGGCGCCTCGCGCGCCGGCACCGGCCGAAAGCCTTTTCATTTCACCAAGAGGCTTTATATGTACGGCGGATGAAATAACCCGCCGCATTCACGCATTCCGATATCGAAGCCGTTGACACCCCTTCAGCGGGCTGCCTAGCTTCGCCGCAGAAACCCCATCGGCGGCCTCTCCCCTCCGGCATGACGGCTGCTTCCCCCATCCGCGCTTCGTCGAAGCCGCTGGAGTGCCCCGTGACCGAACCCCTGCTCCTGCCCGCGCCCGCCGGCCCCTCGGGCCCCGCTGAGGCGACCGAGCGGATCCTCCCGCTGCGCCGCCCCGGGCGGTGGGTGGCCGCCGTCGTCGTGCTGGTGCTGGTCTCCCAGGCCGCCCACGGGCTGATCACCAATCCCTTCTACCAGTGGGACCGCTTCGCGTACTGGTTCCTGCGCCCGGTCGTCCTGGACGGTCTGCTCATCACCCTCCAGGTGACCGCGTACAGCGCGGTCCTCGGTCTGGCGGGCGGTGTCGTGATCGCGCTGGGCCGGCTCTCGGGCAACGCGGTGGTGCGGTCCGTGAGCTGGGCGTACGTGTGGCTGTTCCGGTCGGTGCCGCTGATCGTCGTCCTGCTCTTCCTCTACAACCTCAGCGCCCTCTATCCGACCCTCAGCCTCGGGATACCGTTCGGGCCCGCCTTCGTCACCTTCGACGAGTCGCGGTTCGCCACCGACATCGTGGTCGCGGTGGTGGGCCTGGGCCTGAGCGAGGCGGCGTACGCGGCCGAGATCGTCCGGGCCGGCGTGCTCTCGGTCGACCAGGGCCAGCACGAGGCGGCGGCGGCCCTGGGGCTGCCCCGCCGCCACCAGTTCACCCGGATCGTCCTGCCCCAGGCGCTCCGCTCCATCATCCCCTCCTACGTCAACCAGCTGATCGGGCTGCTCAAGGCCACGTCCCTGGTCTTCTACGTCTCGCTGCTCGACCTGTTCGGCTCGGTGCAGAGCCTGGCCAGCACCTACCCCGGTGACGTGGTGCCGCTCCTGCTGGTGGCGACCGTCTGGTACGTGATCCTCACCAGCCTGGTCTCCGCCGTGCAGTTCCACGTCGAGCGGTACTACGCACGCGGCGCGCTGCGCGCCCTGCCGCCCACCCCCCTGCAGCGGGCCCGCGCCGGCCTGCGCGACCTGCGGCTCCGTTTCCGGCAGGAGACGGCCCCGTGACCCCGTCCGCACGAACTCGAAGGAATCCCATGCGAAGCCGGTCCATCCTGCGCACCAGACTCGTCCGCGGCCTCGGCGCGACGACCGCCACCGCCGCCCTCGCCGCCGGGCTCACCGCCTGCGGCGGCGACGCGCGGGCCGACGGGGCGGCCTCCGGCAAGGTGACCGTCGGCGCCGTCTCCAACGGGGCCGCCCGGCAGACCGAACTGTCCGTCCCCGTCGTCGAGTCCCTGCGCGCACAGCTCCCGAAGGCCGTGCGCGAACGCGGCGAGCTGGTCATCGGCGTCGGCGCCCTGCCCGCCGGCTTCCCGCCGCTCGCCTACGTCGGCACCGACCAGAAGACCCTCACGGGCGCGGAGCCCGACCTGGGCCGCCTGGTCGCCGCGACCCTGGGGCTCAAGCCCGTAATCAAGAACTCCACCTGGGAGAACCTCTTCGTCGGCGTCGACAGCGGCAAGGTGGACGCGGCCTTCTCCAACGTCACGGTCACCGAGGAGCGCAAGAAGAAGTACGAGTTCGCCTCGTACCGCAAGGACAACCTGGCCTTCGAGGTGCTGAAGGGAAACCCCTGGAACTTCGGCGGCGACTACCGCGGCCTCGCGGGGAAGACCGTGGCGGTCAGCAAGGGCACCAACCAGGAGAAGATCCTGCTGGAGTGGCAGGCCAGGCTCCGCTCCGAGGGCAAGGACGTCGAGGTCAAGTACTTCCCGGACCCCAACAGCGCCTACCTGGCGCTGAGCGGCGGGAAGATCGACCTCAACTTCGGGCCGAACCCCTCCATCGCCTACCACATCACACAGACCGCGGGCGGCAACGCCCCCACGCGCAACGCCGGTTCGTTCTCGGGGGCCGGGGAGGGCCTCCAGGGGCTGATCGCCGCCACGGCGAAGAAGGACGGCGGACTGGCCAGGCCGGTGGCGGAGGCCGTCGACCACCTGATCCGAAGCGGCCGGTACGCGCAGCTGCTGGCCGCCTGGAACCTGTCGAACGAGGCCGTCACCACCTCCGAGGTGAACCCCCCGGGCCTCCCCCAGACCGCCTCATGAGCGCCCCCACGGAGGCCGCACCCCTCGCCGCCCCCACCGATCCGGCCGACCCGCGTTCCCGGGCCGACCGGCGGGCGGTGGCCCGGTGAAGTTCCTCGCCATCACCCTGATCACGGATTCAGCCGACCCGGTGACGGGTGCCCCCACCCCCACGCGCGAGCGGTTCCGGGAGGTCGTGGCGGCCGCCCGGCTGGCGGAATCGCTCGGCTTCGACGGATTCGGGGTGGGTGAGCGCCACGAGCGTCCGTTCCTGTCCTCCTCACCGCCCGTGATCCTCTCCCACATCGCCGCCCTGACCGGCCGGATCCGGCTGTTCACCGCCGTCACCACCCTGAGCCTGCTCGATCCGGTGCGGGCGTACGAGGACTACGCGACCCTCGACCACCTCTGCGACGGACGCCTGGAGCTGATGATCGGCAAGGGCAACGGCACGGCGCAGCGGGAGCTCTTCCACGTGACCCCCGAGGACCAGTGGGAGCGCAACACCGAGGGCTACGAGCTGTTCCGGCGGATCTGGCGCGAGGACGGGGTGACCGCCGATCCGCGCTTCCGCCCCGCCCTGACCGGGGCGGAGGTACTGCCCCGGCCGTACCAGCGGGACCTGCGCATCTGGCACGGCAGCGCCACCAGCCGGGACTCCGTCGATCTCGCCGCACGGTACGGGGACCCGCTCTTCTCCGCGAACGTCACCCACCCCATCGGCCCCTACGCGGAGCTGATCCGCTTCTACCGGGAGCGCTGGGAGCACTACGGGCACGATCCGGCGCACGCGGTCGTCGGCGCGGGCACGGCCGGCTACCACGCCGCCCCGACCTCGCAGCAGGCGGCCCGGGCCTACCGGCCGGCGTTCGCCCGCTACCTCGACGCCCACGAACGGCAGGGGCTGGCACCGGTGTTCCCCACCCTGGAGGACTTCGTCGAGCGCAGCTCGGCACTGATCGGCAGCCCCCAGCAGGTGATCGAGAAGGTCCACCGGTACCACGAGGAGTTCGGCCACACGGTCCTCCACCTCCAGGCGGAACCGGGCGGACTCGACCCGGCGCGGCACCGCGCCTCGCTCGAACTCTTCCAGTCGGACATCGCCCCGGCGCTGCGGCGCGCGATCCCCGACCCGCCCTTCCCCGACCGCTGAGGAGTCCGGCCGCGCGCCCCGTCAGGCGGCGCGGCAGAGGGCCTTCCGCGCGGCGGGGGCGCCGGCCACGGCGGCGGCGACCGGGCGGGCCGGAGTCCTCCGCGCGTGGTGGCGGGCGAAGACGACGAGGCGCAGGACCGCGAACCGGGCGACGCCGGCGAGGGCGGAGGCGGTGAGGTAGACGGCCTGCTCGGCGAGGGCGCCGGGCTCCGCCGCGAGGTGCCGCAGGACGAGCATCGCGACGCAGGTGACGGCGTACGCGGCGGCCGCGGACCCGGCGGACTGCGCGTGCTGGCGCCAGGTCGCACGGCCGCCCGCGCCGAAGGTGAAGCGGGCGTGCAGTTCGGTGGCCAGCAGCGTGGACGCCGCGGTGATGAGGGCGTTGGCCAGCGCCCAGGGCATCCAGGAGGCGAGGGCCGCCACGGCGAAGCTGGAGGCCACACCCACTCCCCCGCCGCAGAACACGAACCGGGCGAAGGAAGCGAGGGCGCCGGGGGCCGACTGCTTCTGGTTCAGTGCCACTGCCTCCATGACCCACCCCTTTGAACGCGGCTCTGACGAGCCGGCGAACCGACGTTTCCGATGACACAAACGCTACGTTGCGTTCATGATGGCGGCAATGTCGAGGTTGCATCAGGATCACATATAGGCAGGTCAGCGCGCTGAAATCGTTGCACCCGAGCGGAATCTAACGCAACAGACAGAGCGGTTGACGTTGCAATGGATGGGCGATGAACGCTACAGCGCGGCGGGCCGGCCGGTCGCGGCCTCCGTGTCCCGGTGCCGGGACACGGTCGCCGCGCTCAAACCCCTTTCACGTCACCGGGCCAACCGGTCTGGACAGCAAGGACTTTCGCTCCGTTGAATGGCCGTACACGGTGGACTTCACCGGCTGACGTCGTTCGGTGTTTCCCGGGAAAAAAGGAGACGACATGCGCGTGCGTCACGCGGTCACGGGGCTGGCCCTCGGAACCTCACTGGCTCTGGGCGGAATATCCGCGACGGCCCAGGCCGCCGCCCTTCCGCAGGGAGTTGAAAGCCCGGCGGGCGCCACCCGGGCCGCCGCACCCGATTGGCATTACCACAGCACGTACTACAACTCCCCGACCCCTTGCGAGAACGCCGGAAAGGCGACCGGCCTCCCCTACAAATGCGTCATGGGTCTGCCCGGGGCCGTGCTCCCCTTCTTTCTGTACGTCTGGTACTGACGGTCCTATCGCACGCTCGCCGCCGGGCGGACGACGATCTCGTTGACGTCGACCTCCGGGGGCTGGGCCAGCGCGTAGGCGATGGCGTCCGCGACGGCCGAGGCGGGCAGTGCCACGGCCCGGTAGCTCCTCATCGCCTCGCGGGCCGCCGGATCGCCGATGTGGTCGGCGAGTTCGGACTCGGTCACGCCCGGGGAGACGAGGGTGACGCGGACGTCCCCCGCGGATTCCTGCCGCAGGCCCTCGGAGACGGCCCGGACGGCGTACTTCGTCGCGCAGTACACGGCGGCGGTGGGCGAGACCTCGTAGGCGCCGACGGAGGCGATGTTGACGAAGTGCCCGCCGCCCTGGGCCCGCATCAGGGGCAGGGCGGCGGCGATGCCGTGCAGGACCCCTCGCAGGTTGACGTCGATCATGCGGTCCCATTCCCGGGTCCGCAGCGCCTCCAGCGGGGAGAGCGGCATCACCCCGGCGTTGTTGACCAGCACGTCGAGCCGTCCGTGGAGCTCGTGGGCGGCGGAGGCGAAGTCCGCGACGTCGGCGGCGTCGGTGACGTCCAGCCGCCGGAAGGCCGCCGTGCCGCCGGCGGCGTTGATCTCCGCGGCCAGTCCGGCGAGGCGGTCGGTACGCCGTGCGCCGAGGAACAGGCGGTGGCCGTCGGCGGCGAGCCGGCGGGCGGTGGCCGCGCCGATGCCGCTACTGGCTCCGGTGACCGCGACGACCTTGGACGTGCCCTTCATGTACGGGGCTCCTCTCGGGGGGGGGGGGGGCGCGCCGCCTCGTGCGGTGCGCCGGCCCCGAGTCTGGCCAGGCCGCCTGGCCCCCGCCAGGGCGGCCGCCGCCTGGGTGCGGTACACCCTGGCAGCGGATCGGGCCCCCACTAGGCTGGTGTCCATGGCCTCGACCCACAGCCCCCTCGGGGAGTTCCTCCGCGCGCGCAGAGCGGGCGTACGCCCCCAGGACGCGGGCATCGCCGGCCACGGCCCGCGCCGGGTGCCGGGGCTGCGGCGCGAGGAGGTCGCGGTCCTGGCGGGCGTGAACTCCGACTACTACACCCGGCTCGAACAGGGCCGTGAGCGCAGGCCCTCGGCCCAGCTGGCCGAAGCGCTGGGCCGCGCCCTGCGCCTGGACGCCGACGCACGGGCACACCTGCACCGGCTGGCCGGCACCACGCCGGACACCCCGCCCCCCGGCCGGCCCGAGGACGCGGTCGATCCCGCCCTGCTCCAGCTGCTGGACGGCCAGCGGGGCGCGGCGGCGTTCGTGATCAACCGCGCGCTGGACGTCCTGGCCGCCAACTCCACCGCCCGGGAGCTGCATGCGCCGTTCGGGCGGATGGACAACCTCGCCCGGATGGTCTTCCTCGATCCGGCCTCCCCCGGGTTCTACCTGTGCCGGGCGGCCACGGCCGAGTCCACCGTCGGCCATCTGCGGCAGGCCGCCGGCATCGCCCCGCGGGACGCCAGGCTCCGGGAGGTCGTCGGCTCCCTGCGGCAGCGCAGCGCGGAGTTCGAGCGGATCTGGAACCGCCACGCCGTCCGGGGCAAGACGCGGGGCACGAAGCGGTTCCTGCACCCGGACGCCGGCCCGCTCACCGTCACCTACCTCGTCTTCGACGCACGCGGGGAGGCGGAAGGGCAGCAACTCGTCGTCTACCAGGCCGCTCCCGGCACCGCCGACGCCCGCGCCCTGGCCGGTCTGGCCACGGGCGCCCTGCATGACGACCGACCGGCCCGGACGGCCGGACCGTCGTCCTGACGGTCCGGGAGTGATAGGGGCGGGCCGGGGCTTCGCGCCGCGTCACCCGTTCGGCCCGATTCCGTGCCCGCGGCCCGGGTAGGGGATGGCCCGTCCTACCCCGAGCGGAACACCGGAGGCATCCGTGCCCGACATGAACGGCCCCTACAAGCCCGGCACCCCGTGCTGGATCGACCTGATGGTCCCCGACCAGCAGGCCGCCCTCGACTTCTACTGCGACCTCTTCGGGTGGCAGGGCGAGGTCGGCCCGCCGGAGACGGGCGGCTACGCCGTCTGCACCCTCAAGGGGAAGCCGGTCGCGGGCGTCATGAAGGCGATGAACCCGGACGGGTCGGTGCCGGACCCGCTGCCGCCGACGGTGTGGACGACGTACCTGGCGACGGACGGCATCGACTCCACCGTCAAGTCCGTCACCGACGCGGGCGGCACGGTCATGGTGGGCCCGATGGACGTCATGGACCTCGGCCGGATGGCCGTCATCGCCGACCCGGCCGGCGCCGTCGTCGGCCTGTGGCAGCCCGGCACCTTCGACGGCGCGGGCATCGTCAACGAGCACGGCGCGCTGATCTGGAACGAGCTGACCACCCCCGACCTGCCGGGGGCGGCCGCGTTCTACTCCTCGATCCTGCCGGTGACGACCGCGCGGTCCGAGATGGAGGGCGCCGAGGGCTACGTCGAGTTCCAGGTCGCCGGCCGTGCGGTGGGCGGGATGATGGACATGAGCAAGATGCCGCCGGGCGTGCCGCCGCACTGGCAGCCGTACTTCCACGTGGACAGCGTGGACGAGGTCCAGGCGGCCGCCGTCCGCGCGGGTGCCACGGTGCTGGCGCCGGCCTTCGACATGGTGGCGGGCCGCATGGCGGTCCTCGCCGACCCCCAGGGCGGAGCCTTCTCGGTCATCACGTCGTCGATGCAGGAGGAACCCGCCTGACGCGTCGGGGCGCGCGGTGAGGGTCCGGCGTCCGGGACGCCGGGCCCTCGGCGGGGGCCGTCCGTCCGGGGCTACTCGGGGCGGGCGAAGCGGTGGGCGGCCCAGAGGAGGGCCAGGACGCCGATCGTCAGGAGGCCCGCCGCTTCGAGGGCGAGCGGGGGCTGGTGGCCGAACCACTCGATGCCCGTCGCGGCCGCCCGGCCCGGTTCCCGGACGCCGATGGAGCGGCGCAGCAGGTCGACGCCGTAGGCGAGCGGGTTCGCGGCGGCCACGGTCCGGGCCCAGCCCGGCAGGTTCTCCAGTGGGAAGAAGCCGCCGGAGAGGAACAGCAGCGGCATCATCACCAGGCCGAGCAGCATGTGGAACATCTCGGGGCGGGCCAGGCTCACGGCCAGGGCCAGGGACAGGGCGGTGATGGTGAAGGAGGCCAGCACCATGCCGGCCAGCAGCAGGGCCAGCAGGAGCGGATCGTAGGGCAGGCCGACCGCCCCGGCGAGGGCGAGCAGCACACCGCCCTGGACGGCGGCGACGGCGGTGCCGCCGGCGCAGATGCCCAGCAGGAGGGTGGAGCGGCGTACCGGTGCCATCAGCAGTTCGCGCAGGTAGCCGCTCTGCCGGTCGGTGATCAGCCTGATGCCCACCATGATCGCCGGCCCCTGGACGGTCATCACCAGTATGCCGGGGAACAGGTAGGTCTGGTAGCCGACGCCCAGCGCCGCGTCGGGGATCAGGGCGGCCATCCCCCCTCCGAGGATGAAGAGGTAGAGGACCGGCTGGATCAGCATCAGCGCGGTGTGGACGCGCTGGTGCGCCAGGCGCAGCAGATCGCGGTGGACCAGGGCGTGGACGGCGCGCAGTTCGCGGCGCAGCCGGTCGAGCGGCGCCGGGGGCGGCGGTGCGTCGTCGGCGCCGCCGTGGCCCCGGGGGGCTCCCTGGGCCCGTACGGCGGACGTGGTCACGGACCCTCCTCGGGGGCGGCCGCGGGGCGGGCGCCGTGGATGCTGCGGCCGGTGTGGTGGAAGAAGACGTCGTCGAGCGTCGGCGGGGTGGCGGTGGCGGCGTGGACGGGGATGCCGTGGTCCGCGAGGGCCGCGCACAGGCGCGGGATCCAGGATCCGCCGTCGGGCAGGCGCAGGGCGATGCCCTCGGCGTCCAGCGTGGTGAGGGTGCCGGGCGGCGCGGCACCGAGGACGACCTCGCGCGCCGCCCGGTCGTCACCGGTGCGCAGCACCACCCGGTCGTCGCCGATCGCGGCCTTCAGGGCGGCGGGGGTGCCCTGGGCCACCAGGAGGCCCCGGTCGATGATGGCGAGGCGGTCGCAGTGCTCGGCCTCGCCCAGGTAGTGGGTGGTGACGAAGAGGGTGGTGCCCTGGCGGTCGCGCAGGGCGCGCAGGTGTTCCCAGACCTGGGCGCGGGCGTGCGGGTCGAGTCCGGTGGTCGGTTCGTCGAGGAAGAGGATCCGCGGCTCGTGCAGCAGGCCCCGGGCGAGTTCGAGACGTCGGCGCATGCCGCCGGAGAGGGTGCGTACCGGGGAGCGCCGCCGGTCGGCCAGTGCGACGGCCTCCAGGGTCTCGGTGGCTCGGCGGCGGGCGCGGCGGCGGCTCATGCCGTAGAGGCGGGCGTGGATGTGGAGGTTTGCGCACGGAGGCTCCCGCGCCGGGCTCCAGCCCGGACACCTGCTGGAGCGTGGTGCGCAGCCCGATGCAGGCGAGCGCGTGGGCCTCGGCGGC
>NZ_JBFBGN010000183.1:0-11565 GCF_040684675.1 Streptomyces sp. NPDC089915
CCCCGCGGCGTCTGGTGCGTGCTCTCGGTGTGCCGGGCGGAAGCCCGCGTACTGGACGTACTTGGCTTTCGCCCGGTGCGGCGAGAGCGCGTGCCGGGCGTCGCGGGGCAGACGGGAGTCTGACGACAGGCCCTAGGGTGGGGGACCAGTCGACGATCAAGGAGCGGTGCGGTGCGGATAGAGCGTCATCAGGTGGACGGAGCGGCTGTCGCGGCGGCCCTGGAGGACTTCGAGGACCGGTTCGGGGCGCGGGTCCGCACGATGTCGCGGGGCGGCCGGATGGCCACGTACGAGTGGCAGACGCTCGCCGAGGACCTCCTCGACCACCTGGGCGCGCTGTCGGTCGGGGCGCCGGCCCTCGACGCACCGGAGGCGGAGGGCTACCTGAGGGACGCGGCCGCGGCGGCCGCGGGCGCGGTCTCGTACGCGGCCTACAACACGTACGACTCCTTCAGCGTCTTCCTCGACCACGTGAACTTCGGGATGAGCTACCGGCCCGGTGGCGAGCGCGACGACATGGACGGGGTCACCCCCTGGGAGTGGAACGACGCGTTCTGCCTCGTGATCCTCGCCGACACGGTCGCGGAGCACGGGGAGGCCTTCCACTTCGCCCGCCAGGAATGGGACGCGAACGCCCCGGGCGAACCGAACACGGAGCTCGTCAAGGGCTTCATGGCCCAGGTCATCGGGGACACCGGGGACGAGGACCAGGACTATCCGCCGAGCGACCGCGAGAAGCTCGCCGCCCTCGACGCCGGGCTGGAGCGGATCCGCGTACGGGCGGCCGGGGAAGGCGGGGAGGGGCTCCTGGGGCGGCCCGAGGCCATGGCGCTGCGGGTGCTGCGCGCCGTGTCCGCCGACGACCGCGAGGCCTTCCACGCCGAGCTGGCCGCGCTCCTGCGGCACCATGGCGCCCAGCCCGGCCCCGTCGCCCGGCCGCGCACGCTCCTCCCGCTGCTGCCGCTCGGCCTGGCGGCGCTCGCCTACCGGACGCACGGCTGGAGGCCGGAGGTGGAGACGGACTACCTGCCGCGGACCCTGGCCACCGGCTTCGAGCCGGCCTGAGCCGCCGCGGGCGGGCCGGACGGCTCGCCCGTGCGGCCGTCCGGCGTGGGGTGGTGGACGCGGGGCGCCCGGTGCGGGGCGCCCCGCGTGGGCGTCAGGTGCCGTCGACGAGGCGCTGGAGGCCCGGCGCGTACAGGTCGGCCAGCCGTGCGGCGCTCGCGTGCGCGCCCGCGCCGTCCGGGCGGTGCAGGCTCAGGGTGGCGCCGAGCCCCAGCAGCTGGCCGGCGATCAGCTCGGCGCGCAGCGCGGCGTCCGGCCCCTCCAGGGCGGCGGTCAGCCGGTCGGTGACCTGCTCGCGGAAGCGCGCCCGCAGCAGGGTGCGCTCGTCCTCGATGCCGAGGGAGAACACCACCCGCAGCAGCGGGTCCCCGCCGAAGCGGTCCCGCAGGTCCACCATGGTCAGGACCAGGTGCCGCCCGAGCTCCGCGGGCGGGGCCGCGAACAGGGCGTCGGCGGCCGCCCCGAAGTCGGCGACCGTGTTGAACAGCGCCTCCTTGCTGCCGAACCGCTTCACGATCAGGGAGGGGCTCACCCCGGCGGCGGCGGCGATGCCGCGCATGGTGACCTCGGCGTACGGCTTGAGCGTGAACGCCCGCCGCGCGGCCCGCGCGATGGCGTCCCGGCCGCTCCCGGCGCCCGCCTCCGCTCCGTCGGCGGCGGCCCGCGCGGGGGCGGATCCGTCGGTGGTGCTCATGCGCTCTCCCGGGCGGCGGTCACGGACGCTGACACCGCGACCGTACCCTCCCGCGCCTCCGTCCCGCGCGGCCGGTCCGACGGCAGGAACAGCGTGGCGACGAGCGCGGCGAGCGCCGCTCCGCCCGCGATCAGGAAGATCAGCAGGTACGCGTGCAGGGTCGGGGCGGTGCGCCCGCCGGCCGTGAACGTCAGATGGGCCAGCACGGCGGCGACCACGGCGCTGCAGCAGGCCTGCCCGACCGACCGCATCAGGGTGTTGAGGCCGTTGGCCGCGGCCGTCTCGCCGACCGGTACCGCCCGCATGACCAGGGCGGGCAGCGCCGAGTACGCGATCGCGGTGCCGGAGGAGACGACGGTGGCGCCGGCCACGATCAGCCAGAGGCTGTGGCTGGTGTAGAAGCGGACCACGTAGCCGACGGCCATGACGACGGAGGCGAGCGCGAGCGCGGTCCGGGGTCCGTACGCGGCGGAGATCCGCGCGGAGACGGGGGAGAGGGCGACCATCGCCAGGCCCCCGGGCAGCAGGCACAGGCCGCTGACCACGATGGAGGCCCCGAGCCCGTACCCGGTGCTGGTGGGCTCCTGCACCATCTGGCCGGTGACGAGGGAGTTGGCGTAGAAGGCGAAGCCGATGAGCAGGGCCGCGACGTTGGTCAGCAGCACCGCGGGCCGTGCCGAGACCCGCAGGTCCACCATGGGGGAGCGGGTGCGCAGCTCGTAGCGGCCCCAGAACAGGCCGAGGAGGACGGAGGCGCCGAACAGGCCCAGGGTGCGGCCGGAGGTCCAGCCCCAGTCCGCGCCCCGGGTGATGGCGAGCAGCAGTCCGACGAGGAGGCCGGTCAGGCCGAGGGTGCCCGGCAGGTCGAAGCGGCCGGGGGAGCGCACGGGGGACTCGGGGACGATCCGCAGCACCAGGAGCAGGTCGATGAGGCCGAGGGCGGCGGAGGCCCAGAACATGGTGTGCCAGTCGAAGTTCTCCATGACCACCGCGGCCACCGGCAGGCCGATCGCCGCGCCGATGCCGAGGGTAGAGCTCATCAGGGCGATCGAGGGCAGCACCCGGTCGGCGGGCAGCTCGTCGCGGATGATGCTGATGCCCAGCGGGATGACCGCGAGGGCCGCGCCCTGCAGGGCCCGGCCGGTGATCAGCACGCCGATGTCGGAGCTGACCGCGCAGAGGACGGAACCGGCGGTGAGGACGCCGAGGGAGGCCAGCAGGACGCGCCGCTTGCCGTACATGTCGCCGACCCGGCCCAGGACCGGGGTGAAGACCGCCCCGGTGAGGAGGGTGATCGTCACCAGCCAGCCGGCGGCGCCCGGGCTCGCGCCGGTCAGCGCGGGGACGTGCGGCAGCAGCGGGACCACGAGGGTCTGCATCACGGCGACGACCATGCCGCAGAAGGCGAGGACGGGGACGACGAGCCGGGCGTGCGAGGCGGGCCGGCCGGGGGCGGATATCGCGGAGGGCATGCTGCTCCAGACGGGGTGGGGGAGCGGGACACCGAGGGGTGCACGGTTGTTCACCCCTCAGGGTAAACGACTGTGCACCCCCGTGTCCGCCCCCGTGTCCGACCCGGTGTCCGACCCGACCCGCCCGGGAATGCGCCCCGGCGCCCGCTCCCCGTGCCCGTCCTCACCCGGCCGAGGCGTCCGGCCCCTCCGTGCGGCAGTAGCGGCGCACCGCCTCCTCGTGGTCCGGGAACAGCGCCGTCAGCTCCTCGGGGCGGCCCAGGGTCATGTCGGCGAAGTCGAACCCCGGCGCCACCGCCTCGCTGATCAGCCCGTGGTCCCCGGCGGCGAGGTGAGAGGCCTTCCAGACCCCTCCCGGAACGGCCAGGGTGAGCAGCTCGCCCCGCCCCGGGTCCTGCCCGAGGACGGCGGTCTCGTACCGGCCGTCCGGGTGCAGCAGGTGATAGGTGATCGGGTCGCCGTGGTGGTGGAAATGCAGGATGTCGGACCGGTTGAGGTGCCAGTGCCCGACCGGCGACCAATGCGTGAGGAGATAGTGGATCGAGGTCAGGGTGAAGCGCTCCCCCTCGGGAGTCGTGATCGGAGGGCGGTGGTCCGCCTGGAAGGTCCGCCGGAAGTAACCGCCCTCCACGTGCGGTTCCAGGGAGAGTGCGTCGATCCAGTCGTGTGCCGTGGGCACGGTTTCCTCCTCGGTCGGGGGTGCTCGCTCGAGTATGGGCCGCGCGTCGCGGACCGCCCCGGAATTCCAGGGGAATTCGAGGACGATTCGACCCGTAATGTGCTGGCCATTTCCGGCATGACCCTATTCTCATTCTTGTCCAAAACTTATGTGCATTCGAGCGGGGTGGAACGGATGGGAATTCCTGTGGACCGAGAATCGAATACCCTGACCGCCCCGCGCCCGGACCACAGCGCCGACGGCCCGGTCTCCTTCGCGGCGACGGCGGTCGAGGTGGCCGGCGACCCCGAGGACGGCCCCCGCCTGCTGCTGCGCGCCGCCCGCCGCCTGTGCGAGGCCGCCGGGCCCGACGCCGGGCTCTCCGAGGCCGGCGGGGAACTCACCGCCCGCCTCGAACCGGGCCTGCACGCGGCGATGTACGTCTCCACCGAGATGCGCCGCGACGGCGCCGGATCCCCCCTGCTGCGCCTGAACCTGCGCCTCTCGGGCCGTGGCACCGCCCCCTCGGCGGCCTCACTGGAACGCTGGTCCGAGGTCTGGCACCGCCAGGCGCTCTCCGTGCACGAACTGGTGCGCGTCGCGGGGGAGCTCCCGCTGATGAGCGCCGCCGTCGCCCGCCTGCGCGCCGGCAAGCCCCTCGCCGGCCACGCCGTCCTCGTCACCGGGCACTTCCTGACCGACCTCGTCCACCTCGTCGGCTGCCTCGCCGAACTGGGCGCACCGCTGGACGCGATGACGGTCCTGCGCAAGGACTACGCGTACCGGTGGCGCCACCGCGTCCACGGCCACCTCCTCGAACAGGGCGTGCGGGTCGCCGACGCCGGCGACCCCACGGCCGTGCACGAGCACACCGAACGGGCCCGCCGCAGGGGCCTGCGCTGCCTGGCCCTGGACGACGGCGGCTACGTCGCCCCCGCCCTCCTGGACCGGGCCCGCGCCGGGCAGCGCCCGCCGGCCGGGGCGGGGGAGTGGGCCGGGGTGGTCGAGCAGACCATGTCCGGGATCTACCGGCTCCAGGGCCGTGAGGCGGAGCTGCCCTTCCCCGTGTTCTCGGTGGCCCAGTCCCGCCTGAAGGGACGCATAGAGTCGTACTGGATCGCCGAGAAGGCCGTGACCACGGCCCTGGAGCTGCTGCCCGCGCTGAAGATCGAGGGCCAGCCCGCCCTCGTCGTCGGCTACGGCAACGTCGGCGCCCAGATCGCCGCCCTGCTCACCCAGCGCCGCATGCGGGTCGCCGTCCACGACGCCGACATCCTCCAGCTCATCGACGCCCACGAGAGCGGCTACGTCACCGACCGCGACCTGCCCGCCCTGCTCGACCGCCACGAGCCCCTGCTCGTCTTCGGGGTCACCGGCCGCACCAGCCTCTCCGCCCGGGAGTTCCGCGCCCTGCGGCGCCCCGCCTACCTGGCCAGCGTCAGCAGCCGCGACATCGAGTTCGACCTCCCCGCCCTGGAGGCCCTGGCCGAGGGCGACCCCGTGACCCGCCCCTCCTCGCGCACCCACGTCCTGCCCGGCGGGGTCGACGTCACGGTGCTGGCGGGCGGCCGGCCCGTCAACTTCCACGAGACCGACAGCATCAGCAACCTGCACTCCGACCTGGTCTACGCCGGCATGCTCACCGGCGCCTGCGCCGTCGCCACCCGCCCCGCGCCCCCCGGACTCGACCGCACCTGGGCCGACGCCGTGCTGGAGGAGTCGGGCCTCCTGCAGGACTACTACGACCGCTACGGCCCCAACGCCGCCTCCCGCCCGGGCACCCGACGCCGCTGACCCCGACGCGCGCACACACCGCCGTACGGACACACCGCTGTACGGACCGCCGGCTCGGCGGCCCGTACAGACTGTCGGGGGTGCGGCCCGTCAGTCAGCCGCAGTCGTCGTACCCTCCGCCCCAGTCGTCGTCGTTGTCGTACCAGCCGTGTCCGTGGCCGTACCCGTAGTCGTCATCGTCCCAGCCACCACCGTGGCTGACGTAGGTGACCGCGTGGGTGGGGACCGCCGCGGAGGCCGTGCCCGCCGCGCCCATGGCGGCGCCGCCGGCCAGGAGGACGCCGATCGCGGATGCCGCGAACAGCCGCTTCACTCTCAGTGCTTGCATGGTTCAGAACCCTTCTCGTCCCTGCGCCGCTCACACGGCGCCACACGGTTTCCGTCTCCTTTCGCCGTTCAGCAGGGAGATTTCGCCTTACCCGATCAATGTGCGGGGGCGTATCCGCCGTCAACGTGGCTGTTCGAGCCACGGACCATGGGCCGGACCGCTCTTCACTGGTCCGTCCGCGTCACCGCAGGCGCAATACCCGCTCTCGCGGTGGCGGACCTCTTCTGCCCATGCTAGTCACCTACCTGTGAGTCGTCACCTCGGGCGGCGGACCGGAACCGGGCGCCCGAATTCCCGGGAAGGGATGTGCCGCTGTGGAACAGGAACGCACGACGTGCTGCGTGGTGGGGGGCGGGCCGGCCGGCATGGTGCTGGGGCTGCTGCTGGCCCGGGCCGGGGTCGAGGTGACGGTCCTGGAGAAACACGGGGACTTCCTGCGCGACTTCCGCGGTGACACCGTCCACCCCTCGACGCTCTCGCTCCTGGACGACATCGGCCTCGCCGAACGCTTCGCCCGGCTCCCGCAGCGCCGTGTCACCTCCGTGCAACTGCCCGTCGGGCCCGACCGGTCGCTCGTCACGGTCGGGAACATCGCGGCGCTGCACGGCAAGTACAACTACATCGCGATGGTGCCGCAGTGGGACCTCCTCGACCTCCTCGCCGACGAGGCGGGCAAGGAACCCTCCTTCCGGCTGCGCATGGAGACCGGGGCCACCTCCTTCCTGATGGAGCGCGGCCGCGTCACCGGCGTCCGCTACCGCACCGCCGACGGCCGCACCGGCGAGCTGCGGGCCACCCTCACCGTGGCCTGCGACGGACGCGGCTCACTGGCCAGGGCCCTGCCCGAACTCGGCCTGGAGGGCTTCGCCTGCCCCATGGACGCCTGGTGGTTCCGCCTGCCGCGCCACGAGGACGACCCCAGCGGACTCCTCGGGGGCCTCGGCGACCGCTTCTTCACCGCCCTGATCGACCGGGGCGACTACTGGCAGTGCGCGGCGCTCATCCCCAAGGGCACGGACGCCGAACGCCGCGCCGAGGGGCTGGAGCGCTTCATGACCCGGTTCACGGGCGCCGTGCCGTGGCTGGCCGGCCGGGCCGGGTCCGTCACCTCCTGGGACGAGGTCAAGCTCCTCGACGTACGGCTCGACCGCCTGCGCCGCTGGCACCGCCCGGGCCTGCTGTGCATCGGCGACGCCGCCCACGCGATGTCGCCCGTCTTCGGCATCGGCATCAACCTGGCCGTCCAGGACGCGGTGGCCGCGGCCCGCCACCTGGTGCGCCCGCTGCGCGAGGGCACGGTGGGGCTGAACGACGTGCGCCGCGTGCAACTGCGCCGCTGGCCCACCACGGTGGCGACCCAGGGCCTCCAGCGGCTCGCCCACGACCAGGTCATCGAGCCCCTGCTGGCGGGCCGCACCGCCTTCGGCGACCCCCGGAGGGCGCAGCGCCTGACGGAAATGGTGACGAACTCCCGCTGGCTCAATCGCGTCCCCGCCTACTTCATCGGCTACGGCGCCCTGCGCGAGCGGCCCCCGAAGGAGTCCCTGCGCTGACCCTCCGGGCAGCGGTGTGGAAGTAGGGTCTCCGTTTATTCGGACTGGCTGGATATGATCGGCATCCTCACCCCACAGGGCCGTGTCGGCAGTTCCCCCATGCCCGCGTCCAGGCCCGTATCCGCCGCTCCCGAGGACCGATGTCTGCGATGGCACCCGAAGGCCCACCGAGCCCGCCGCCCGTCCGGCGCCGCCGCACCGTGCGCCTGCGCACGATGCTGGTGTGCCTGGCCGTCGTCCCCACCGTGGCGATGGGCACCCAGACCGCCGTCACCGCCCAGCGCCTGCTGGCCCAGTCGGAGCACCTGCGCGCCGACGTCGAGGCCGGCGAGCGGATCGGGGTGCCGCTGGTCGCGCTGATGAACGAGCTCCAGGCCGAGCGGGCGCTGACCGCCGCCCGGTGGGCGGGCTCGCCCGTGGACGAGGACGCCCTGCGCGAGCGGAGGACCGCGACCGACCGCGCGGCCGCGGAGTTCCGCCGCATATCGGGCGGCGCCGGCGATACGGCGCAGCACCCCGCAACGGACGGCGGGGACGGCATCGGCGGGGGCCGCCTGGACACCGTGGGCGGGCGCCTCGACGTGCTCACCGCGTACCGCAAGCGCGCCGACGCCCACAGCGGCAGCGCCGAGCAGGTGGTCGGCTACTACACCGGCGTCATCGACGACATCATCCGCGCCTACCAGGACGAGTTCAGCCACTCCGAGGACGCCGCACTCGCCCGGGAGAGCAGGCCCGCCGTCTCCCTGTTCTCGGCCACCGAGATGGTCGCCCGCGAGGACACGGCCCTGGCCCTGGCCGGACCCTCCCGCGAGCTCGCCGCCACCGGCTTCTCCCAGTTCCTCGACGCCGTCGGCACCCACCGGTACCTCTACGACACCTGGATCGTGCCGTACCTGCCGCCCGCCGAACTGGCCGCGTACGACAAGCTGGCCGGCTCCGACGCCTGGCAGACCAAGCTCCGCATCGAGAACGCGGTCATCGCCAACCACAAGGACACCGCGACCGGCGTGAAACTGCCGGCCGACGTCGGAGAGTGGCCCGCCGCCTACCGCGCCTTCGCGCCGCGCCTGGCCGAGCTCAACACGGACCGGGCCCGCAGCGTGTTCGCCGACGCCGACGCCAAGGCCTCCGACCTGGAGTCCGAGGTCCTCTGGCTGATCGCGGCCAGCGGCGGGGCCCTGCTGCTGGTCACCGCGGTCGTCGTCCTCACCACCCGCTCGGTCCTGCGCCGCCTCGGCCGTCTGCACAGCCGCACGGTCGCCATCGCCGAGGAGACCCTGCCCGACGTGGTGGCCCGCCTCCAGCGCGGCGAGGCCGTCGACGAGGAGGCGCTGCCGGCCGTGCGCGGACGCCGGGACGAGGTCGGACAGATCACCGACGCCTTCGCCCGCGTGGTCGCCGCCTCCGTCGACGGACACCGGCAACTCGCCGCCGAGCGGCACGGCTTCGGCCTGTTCGCCTCGGGCATCGCCTCGCGCACCGGCAACCTCGTCAGCCGCCAGCTGAGCCTGACCGAGGACCTCCAGGACACCTTCGGCCACGACGAGGCGCTCCTGGCCCAGCTGATGCGCTCCGACCAACTGACGGTCGGCATGCGCCGCCAGATCGAGAACCTGCTCATCCTCGCCGGCGGTGAGATCCCCGACCCGCACACCGACCCCATGCGCGTCGCCGACCTGCTGCGCGAGGCCGCCGCCGAGGTCGAGGACTTCCGCCGCATCGAACGGCAGGCCCTGGACGAGGCCAGCGTGCAGCCGCACGCGATCAGTCAGATCAGCCACCTGCTCGCCGAACTGCTCGACAACGCCACCCGGTTCTCGCCGCCCCGCTCGAAGGTGGTCGTGCGCGCCGAACTCGTGGCCGACGGGCTGTCCGTCGAGATCGAGGACCGCGGCCCGCGCGTCTCGCCCGCCGGCTACGAGGCCATGAACGAGCGCCTCCACTCGGCGCCGCCGTACTCCGTCCTCGCCGAGAACGCGCACCGCCTCGGCCTGTTCGTCGTCGGCCACCTCGCCGACCAGCTCCAGGCCCGCGTCACGCTGCGGCGCTCGGTGTACGGGGGCACGGCGGCCGTGGTGATCCTGCCGGGCTCCCTGCTGGCGCCCGCCGCCGCGCGACCCGAACCCGGGCCCCGGCCCGGACGGGACCGGAAGCCCGCGCCCGCGCCCGCACGCATCCCCGTACGCGAGCCCGCGCCCGCACCGCCGCCCGTCCGCGCACCCGCGCCGGAGCCCGCCGCCCCCGCGCCCGCGGCGGCCCTGCCCGAGCGGGCCCTGCCCACCCGGGCCACGGCCGCCGGCGGCCGGCCGGCCCTGCCCGAGCGCGTCCCGCAGACCCATCTCACCCGGCAACTGCGCGGCCCCCGCGCCCCGGAGCCGGACACCGGTCAGGACGCGGCGACCCCCGAAGAGGTGGCCGACGCCTGGGCGGACTACGAAGAGGGGACCAGGAAAGTGGAAGAAGAGCTCGGAGCGGACCAGCCATGACGATGACAGCCAGCGACATGATCTACGGCATCCTGGACAACAACCTGAGCAGGATCGCCGGCATCCAGGGAGCCGTGCTCCTGTCCAACGACGGCATCAAGCTCAGCGCCTACCTGCTGGAGCGGGACCAGGCGGAGCGCATCGCGGCCGCATCCTCCGGCATCGCCGCCACCATGAAGGCGATCTCCCGGGAGATAGACGGCGGCCGCGTCATCCGCCAGCTGGTGGAGATGGACGACCGCTACCTCTGCGTCGTCGGGTGCGGGGAGGGCAGCACGCTCATCGTGGTCACCAACCGCAAGGCCCGCCTCGGCGAGCTGGGCGGCGAGGCCGTCCGGACCGCGCAGGCGCTCGGCGAATGGCTGGGAACCCCCGAGCGCACCTCCGCGCCGACCACCTGATGCCGGACGAGCCGCAGCGCCGAAGCCCTCGCCGGACCCGGCTGTACGCGCTCACCGACGGCCGTACGACCGCCGCCCCGCAGACCGTCCTCACGATGGACACCACCATCGTGGCGGCGGTCCCCGCGGACGAGGACGAGGCGGGGCTGGCCACCGAATGGCGGGCCGTCCTCGCCCTGTGCGCGCCCCCGGGCGGGATGGCGGTCGCCGAGATCGCCGCCCGCATGCACATGCGCCTGACGCCGATGACGCTGCTGCTCGGCGAACTCGCCGACCGGGGGCTCATCGACCACCGGCCGCCCCTGGAGGGCGCCGAGACCACCAATGTCCACCTGCTCATGAAAATCAGGGACAACCTTGCCCGGATATGACACCTCCGACGCCCCCGACGCCCGGGGGGCCGCCCCGGTCAAGATCCTCATCGCCGGCGGGTTCGGAGTCGGCAAGACGACCCTGGTCGAGGCGGTCTCCGAGATCGAGCCGCTGCGGACGGAGGAACGGCTGACGAGCGCGGGCGTCGGCGTCGACGACCTCGACGGCATCGAGTCCAAGACCCTGACCACCGTCGCCATGGACTTCGGCCGGATCACCCTCGCCGACGCCGGGGTCGTCCTCTACCTGTTCGGGACCCCCGGCCAGGAGCGGTTCTGGTTCATGTGGGACGACCTGCTCAGCGGGGCCCTGGGGGCGCTCGTGCTCGTCGACACCCGGCGCCTGGACCGGGGCTTCCCGGCGATCGACTTCTTCGAGAGCCGCGGGCTGCCGTTCGTGGTGGGGGCCAACTGCTTCCACGGCGAACAGCCCTACACCGCCGAGGAGATCGCCGCCGCCCTGCACCTGCGCGACCCGGCCACGCCCGTGCTCCTGCTGGACGCCCGCTCCCGGGCGGACGCGCGCGACTGCCTGCTGTCCCTGCTCGACGTGGTCATCGCCCGGGCGGGAGTCCCGGCCGGCGCCTGACCGGGGCCGGAGGGGGACGGGGTCAGCGGGGCGCGGGGCGGTGCGCGGCCAGGGCCCCGCTCTCCTCCAGCAGCACCCGCAGGGCGTACTCGGCGGCCCGGTGGCGCAGGAACACCTGCGCACGGGTCCCGGCCGCCAGGTTGCGTGCGGC
>NZ_JBFBGN010000184.1:0-11284 GCF_040684675.1 Streptomyces sp. NPDC089915
GGGAGGCTCGCTCAGTTCTTGTCGGGCAGGGCCAGGTTCAGGGCCCAGGAGACGACGGAGATGATCAGTCCGCCGAGGACGGCGGTCCAGAAGCCTGTCGCCCGCATCATCGACGTGCTGGCCGTGTTCATCCCGCTCTGGATCGTCTTCTTCGCGATCGGGCTGGCCTTCCCGTCGACCGCGACCAACGACGACGGTCAGCTGTCCGACGCCGCGAGCCGCTGGCTCGGCGGGGCCTTCCTGCTGTGGTGGCTGCTCTACGTCGCCGCCTTCATCGGCTACGACTGGTACCTCACCCAGAAGACCGGCCAGACCCTGGGCAAGAAGGCGATGCGCCTGCGGGTGGCCGCGCTCAACGACGGCAGCGTGCCCACCTCCGGCGCCTCGATCAGCCGGGCCGCCACCCTCTGGGTGCCGTTCTTCCTCTGCTGCGGCCTGTGGTGGGTCATCGTGGGCATCTCGATCCTGATCGACAAGCCCTACCAGCAGGGCCTGCACGACAAGGCCGCCAGGACGGTGGTCGTCACGGCGCCCTGAGGCGCGCCGACGGGCGCACGCGCGCCGGGGCGGCTCAGTGGTGGACGGGCTGCTCCGCGGGGGCCGTTCGCGGCTCCGGCACCCGGACCTCCGCGGCCGGCACGGCCGGCGCCGCGGCCGCGCTCTGCCGGGCGGCGCCGCGGGCGGCGGCGTGGCGGCCGCGCCGGCGGGGGAGCGGCACGGTGAGGGCGACCAGCAGCCCGAGGGCGAGCGCGGCGGCGGAGATGACGGCGACCCCGATCCCCGTGCTCGTCTGCGAGAGCAGCAGCATGGCGATGGTCGACACGATGACGGTGGCGGAGCCGTAGGCGAGCTGTGCGGCAGTCGGACGCGGCATGACGTGTTCCGTCCTCGGAGGCGGGAGGTGCAGGTGCGTCGGCTCGGAGTCGGCTCAACCGTCTCGCGCGTCAAGTGACTCATACGACGGGATGCCCGAGGAGGGCCAGAAGTAAGCGTGACCTTACCCACGATGCCGGAGCACGGGGGGCGCACGGGGTCACAAACCGGGTCGCAACCGGACGACCGTCGGCCGTCAGCGCGTCCCTTCGCCCCGGAAGGCCCCGATGACTCCAAACGTCCGAATAACGGAACTGCCTGACCGCATAGTGCAGTTGTAAGGAAGAAGTCAAGGTCTGTCTTTTCTTTAGACTCTCCGGTCAAATGTCGTCACTTGAGACGCGCGCCGCGCGGAACCCCCCACTCCTATGGAGACGTTCCGACCAACGCCCGCGGCCGCGGGAGGGGAACGACATCAAGTGACCGGCAACTCCGCAAGGCGTCGCGCGCTGCGCGCCGCCGTCGTCGGCGTGACCATGGCGGCAACGGCCGCCTCGGGCGCCTTCTTCGCCACGGCCCAGGCCGACACCAGCTGGGGCGGCGTACCCGCCTCCGACAAGCAGGACCCGACCGCTCCTGCCCAGGAGAAGGTCAAGCACGACCTCGAAACCCCGTTCAGCAAGCAGCAGGCGCAGGAGCGCGAGGCTGCCCTTGACCAGGTGCTGGCGGGCAAGAAGCAGGTCGAGCAGCGCGGTGCCTCGAAGGTCGTCAAGCTCGACGACAAGAAGTACGTCGAGCTCGGCCGCGAGAAGACCGACAAGATCTTCACCATCCTCGTGGACTTCGGGGACCAGGTCGACAACACGACCATGTACGACCCGGACGGCCCGAACGGCCCGAAGCCGCCGCAGCCCAAGTTCGGCGGCACGCCCGGCCCGCTGCACAACCAGATCGCGCAGCCCGACCGCGCGAGCAACAACAGCACCGCCTGGCGCAAGGACTTCAGCCGCGACTACTTCCAGGACCTGTACTTCGGTACCGGCCAGGGCAAGAACTCGCTGAAGACCTACTACGAGAAGACCTCCTCGGGCCGCTACTCGGTCGACGGACAGGTCTCCGACTGGGTCAAGATCCCGTGGAACGAGGCCCGTTACGGCTCGAACTACTGCGGTCAGACCAACTGCCCCACCGTGTGGGACGCCGTCCGCGACGGCGTGAACGCGTGGGTGGACGCGCAGAAGAAGGCCGGCAAGTCCGACGCGGACATCAAGGCGACCCTGGCGCAGTACGACCAGTGGGACCGCAACGACTACGACGGCGACGGCAACTTCAACGAGCCCGACGGCTACATCGACCACTTCCAGATCGTCCACGCGGGCGAGGACGAGTCGGCCGGCGGCGGCGTGCAGGGCACCAACGCGCTGTGGGCGCACCGCTGGTACGCGTACGGCACGGACGTCGGCAAGACCGGCCCGGCCAACAACAAGGCCGGCGGCACCCAGATCGGCGACACCGGCATGTGGGTCGGCGACTACACGATGCAGCCGGAGAACGGCGGCCTCGGCGTCTTCGCGCACGAGTACGGCCACGACCTCGGTCTGCCGGACCTCTACGACACCTCCGGCGGCGGCGAGAACTCGGTCGGCTTCTGGTCCCTGATGTCGGCGGGCTCCTGGCTCGGCGAGGGCAAGGACTCCATAGGCGACCTCCCGGGCGACATGACCGCCTGGGACAAGCTCCAGCTGGGCTGGCTGAACTACGACACGGCCAAGGCCGCGACGAAGTCCACGCACAAGCTGGGCGTCTCGGAGTACAACACCAAGGACAAGCAGGCGCTGGTCGTCGAGCTGCCCAAGAAGCAGGTCAAGACCGACATCGTCGCTCCCGCCGAGGGTTCCTCGCAGTGGTGGAGCCAGATGGGTGACGACCTCAAGAACACCCTCACCCGCTCCGTCGACCTGACGGGCAAGAAGTCCGCGGCCCTGTCCCTCAAGGGCTGGTGGGACATCGAGCAGGACTACGACTTCCTCTACACCGAGGTGTCCACGGACGGCGGCGCCACCTGGCACGCGCTGGCCGGCACCGCCGACGGCGCGGCCATCCCGGCCGACGCCTCCGGCAGCGTCGCGCTGACCGGTGCCTCCGGCGCCTGGAAGTCCCTGAACTTCCCGCTCGACGCCTACGCGGGCCAGAAGATCGACCTCCGCTTCCGCTACCAGACGGACGGCGGCGCGGGCGGCAAGGGCTTCACGGCCGACGCCATCACCCTGACCGCCGACGGTGCGGCCGTCTTCACCGACGGTGCCGAGAACGGCGACAACGGCTGGACCGGCAAGGGCTTCGAGCGGGTCGGCGGCAGCTTCACCAAGGAGTACCCGCAGTACTACATCGCGGAGAACCGCCGCTACGTCTCGTACGACCAGACCCTCAAGGTCGGCCCGTACAACTTCGGCTGGGCCAACTCGAAGCCGAACTGGGTCGAGCACTACCCGTACCAGGACGGTCTGCTGATCTGGCTGTGGGACAAGTCGCAGAAGGACAACAACACGAGCCAGCACCCCGGCTCGGGTCTGATCCTCCCGATCGACGCCAACGCCAAGCCGATGAAGTGGGCCGACGGCACGCTGCTCCGCAACAAGATCCAGCCGTACGACGCCCCGTTCAGCGCCTACTCGACGGACGCGTTCACCCTGCACAAGAACGGTGAGTCGCTCTTCGTCAAGCCGAAGCCGGCGAACCTGGTCTTCGACGACCACAAGGGCAAGTACTACTACGACGAGAACCCGACCGGTTCGGTGAAGGTCGCTGACACCAACACCAAGATCAAGATCGCGAAGGAGACCTACGACGGCCTCCAGATGACGATCGAGGTCGGCCCCGCGGCCAAGTAGTCGTTGAAACCGCAGGTCAAAGCATGATCGGCCGTCGCCCTCTAGCGGGCGGCGGCCGATCGCGTTTAGATGCACGGACGACTGTTCTTATTGACGGGGGAGCTGAGGGTCATGCCAGGTGGAGGTTTCGTCAGACTGCCGGGCGGCAGCGTCGTGGTCGCGCTGACGCTGCCGAGGCCGTCCGGCGACGGCGGAGACGTCCGCGTGCTGGTGCACGCCGCGAACCGGGCCCGCGCCCTGACCAGGCTGCGGAACCTCGGCATGAGGGCCGTGTACCTGCGCGGCAACGCGCAGCCGCCGACCCCGGACGAGATCACGGCGGTCCTCCACCACCCGGACGGCCTCCTGTGGCGGGGCACCCCGGACTGCACGGCGGAGCTGTGGCACCCGATACGGGCGCTGCTGGGGCGCTAGGGCCTGTTCGAGAGCCGGGGGCGCCCGGGCGCGCCCGGGCGCACGCCCTGGGGCGCCTGGGGCACCCCGGGCCGCGCCCTGCGCGCCCCCCGAGGCTCAGGCGGGGGCGGGGCCGCTCAGGGTGCCGACGAGGGTCACGCCCGCCGCGCGGAGGTCCGCCAGGGCCTTCTCGGTGGTGTGGGGGGCCACGGCGGCCGTCAGGTCCAGCAGGACGCGGGTGGTGAAGCCCTCGCGGGCGGCGTCGAGGGCGGTGGCGCGGACGCAGTGGTCGGTGGCGATGCCGACGACGTCCACCTCGTCCACGTTCCGCTCGCGCAGCCAGCCGGCGAGGCCGGAGCCGTTCTCGTCCGTGCCCTCGAAGCCGCTGTAGGCGGCCTCGTACGCGCCCTTGTCGAAGACGGCTGCGACCGCCCCCGAGGCGACGGCGGGGGCGAAGTTCGGGTGGAACCCGACGCCCTCGGTCCCGGCGACGCAGTGCGCGGGCCAGGAGTTCTCGTAGTCCGGCTCGGCCGGGGGCAGCGCGAAGTGCGGACCGGGGTCGATGTGGTGGTCCCGCGTCGCCACGACGTGCCGGTAGCCGGCGGTGGCGTTCCCGATCAGCTCGGTGATCGCGGCGGCGACGTCGGCGCCGCCGGTGACCGCGAGGCTGCCGCCTTCGCAGAAGTCGTTCTGTACGTCGACGACGATCAGTGCGCGGTGCATGTCACGTGCCCTTCGGATCGGTGTGGGTGGTCGTACGGTGCGGGCGGGCCCCGCGGGGGCTCTTCCCCCACCCCGCCCCTTCCCGAAACTGGGGCTGCGCCCCAGACCCCGCAGGCCGATTCCGGCCCTGCCGGCGTTCGAGGCGCGGGGTCCGGGGCGGAGCCCCGAAGGGCCCCGCTCCGCGCGGCCGCTACGCGTACTCGGTCGGGAGGACCGGCTCGCCCCGGGAGAGCTGCGTCGCGGACAGCGGCAGGCCCGCACGGGCCCGCTCGTGGCGGGCGCGCGCCGCGTCCAGCGGCTCGCGGGCCACCACCTCGCCCGCCTTCACGAGCTGCACCGCCAGCTGCCGGTCGGCCAGCGCCGTCGGGACCGGCCCGGTCCCGACCACCTCGGCCTCCGCGACGCCCTCGGCGTCCAGCCGCCGCGCCGCCCACTTGCGCCCGCCGATCGAGGTCTTCCCGCCGGAGGACTTCTTCGCGACCGGCACCAGCGGAGCCTTCGGGTCCGCCGACTCCGCCCGTGCGACGAGCTTGTAGACCATCGAGCACGTCGGGTGCCCGCTGCCGGTCACCAGCTGGGTGCCCACCCCGTACGCGTCCACCGGCGCCGCCGCCAGCGAGGCGATCGCGTACTCGTCCAGGTCGGAGGTGACCACGATCCGCGTCCGCGTCGCGCCCAGCTCGTCCAGCTGCTGCCGCACCCGGTGCGCGACGAGCAGCAGGTCGCCGGAGTCGATCCGGACCGCGCCCAGGTCGGTCCCGGCGACCTCCACCGCCGTGCGGACGGCCTCCGCGACGTCGTACGTGTCCACCAGGAGGGTGGTTCCGGAGCCCAGCGAGGCCACCTGCGCGGTGAACGCGTCGCGCTCGGTGTCGTGCAGCAGGGTGAAGGCGTGCGCGCTGGTGCCGACCGTCGGGATCCCGTACCGGAAGCCGGCCGCCAGGTCGGAGGTGGAGGTGAAGCCGCCCACGTACGCGGCCCGCGAGGCCGCGACGGCCGCGAGCTCGTGCGTCCGGCGCGCGCCCATCTCGATCAGCGGCCGGCCGCCGGCGGCCGAGGCCCTCCGGGAGGCGGCGGCGGCGATCGCCGAGTCGTGGTTGAGGATCGACAGGATGACCGTCTCCAGCAGCACGCACTCGGCGAAGCTGCCCTCGACGCGCAGGACGGGCGATCCGGGGAAGTAGACCTCCCCCTCCGGGTAGCCCCAGATGTCACCCGAGAAGCGGTACGAGGCCAGCCAGTCCAGCGTCCGCATGTCGACGACGGCCCGCTCGCGCAGGAACTCCAGCACCGCTCCGTCGAAACGGAAGTTCTCCACGGCGTCCAGGACGCGCCCGGTGCCCGCCAGCACCCCGTAGCGCCGCCCCTCGGGCAGCCGCCGGGTGAAGACCTCGAAGACGGAGCGCCGGTCGGCCGTGCCGTTGGCCAGCGCGGCCTGCAGCATCGTCAGCTCGTAATGGTCCGTGAAGAGCGCTGTCGACGGCACGTCCACCGGCAGGCCCAGGTCCGCAGGGTTCATGTCACGGATGCTAGCGCACATTTCGTCAAACTGACGAGATGTACTTCCGGGCGGGCCGGGGGCGGGGTCCCGGAGGGGGACCCGTTTGTGCGACGGGCCACTCGCAGTGGCAGCATGGGACGAGTGAGTGTTGCTCCGATTGAGATCGAACGGACCGAATCGGCAGAGGAGACCTTCGCGGTCCCGGAACCCGACGTCCCCTGGGTGACCCTGGTCCACAACGACCCGGTCAACCTCATGAGCTACGTGACGTACGTGTTCCAGGCGTACTTCGGCTACCCCAAGGACAAGGCGACCAGGCTGATGCTCGACGTCCACAACAAGGGACGGGCGGTCGTCTCCAGCGGCACCCGCGAGGAGATGGAGCGCGACGTGCAGGCCATGCACGGCTACGGGCTCTGGGCGACCCTCTCGCAGGACCGCAACTGATGGGCGGAGTGTTCGAGCCCCTGAAGGGCGGCGGGGCCGCCGTCGCGCTGGACGAGATCGAGATCTCCATCCTGCGCTCCCTCGCGGTGCAGCTGCTGGAGCTGATCGGCCCCGGCGAGCCGGAGCCCGCCGCGGACGCCGACCCGCTGGCCGTGCTGTTCGCCGCCGAGGGCCCCACCGAGCCCCCGTCCGACCCGGCACTGGCCCGGCTGTTCCCCGACGCCTACGGGGGCCCCGGCGCGGGGCCCGGCGAGGACCCGGAGGAGCTGCGGGCGCGCTCGTCGGAGTTCCGCCGCTTCACCGAGAACGACCTGCGCACCCGCAAGCGGGAGGACGCCCTCGCCGTCGTCCGCAGCCTCGACTCGCTCACCCCGGCGGGCGACGGCGCGGCCGTGCTGGAGCTGGGCGGGGAGCTGTCGCTGCGCTGGCTCGGCTCCCTCAACGACCTGCGGCTGACCATCGCGGCCCGGCTGGAGATCACCGACGACGAGCAGAGCTCGGAGCTGTACCGGCTGCCGGACGACGACCCGCGCAAGCCGATGGTGATGGCGTACCTGTGGCTGGGCGGACTCCAGGAGACCCTCGTCGAAACGCTCTGAGGATCCTCAAGAGAGCGCGTCGTTCGCTCAGCGGACGCTCAAATCCGGATAACGATCAGATCACCGCCATGCGGTGATCTGATCTATTTCTGGCCAGATGTCCCGATTTAACCGTGCGCCGCGTCGCATTTCGCCCCTTCCTCCACCCCTAAGCGCGTGATAAATCTTCACGACCGCCGCCGGGACGCCACCCATGTCCCCCGGCCCGCTTGAACCGGCTGACCGCCGGGTGCAACTCCATCCGTATCCGGGGGGATCGAGGACCCGATCCGCAGCCGTCTCAGGCGCGGGTCGGCGTGGAGAAAGGCGCACCAAACATGACCTCTGTGCAGGTCGAGCAGCACGACAGGACGCCCGGCGAGGGCACGCAGGGCGAGGGCGACGGCGAGGGTTACCACCGCGCGCTCGGCGCCCGCCAGATCCAGATGATCGCGATCGGCGGGGCCATCGGCACCGGCCTGTTCCTGGGCGCGGGCAAGGCGATCTCGAAGGCCGGCCCCAGCCTGATCCTGGCCTACGCCATCGTCGGCCTGGTCATCTTCTTCATCATGCGGGCCCTGGGCGAGCTGCTCATGTACCGCCCCGTCTCGGGCTCCTTCTCCGACTACGCCCGCGAGTTCCTCGGCCCGTTCTGGGGTTACGCCACCGGCTGGACGTACTGGCTGTTCTGGGTCGTCACCGGCATCACCGAGGTCACCGCCGCCGCGAAGTACATGTCGTACTGGACGCACGACAGCTTCCCGCAGTGGGCCTACGCGCTGATCTTCACGGTCATCCTCTACGCCGCCAACCTGATCTCCGTGAAGCTCTTCGGCGAGCTGGAGTTCTGGTTCTCCATGGTCAAGGTCACCGCCATCGTCGGCATGATCCTGATCTGCGCCGGCATCCTCACGATCGGCTTCTCCGACGCCGCCGCCGGCGCCTCCGTCTCCAACCTGTGGAACGACCGCGGCTTCTTCCCCAACGGCATCGGCGAGACGCTGATGACCCTGCAGATCGTCGTGTTCGCCTTCCTCGCGGTCGAGCTGGTCGGCGTCACCGCCGGCGAGTCCAAGGACCCGGCGAAGACCCTGCCCAAGGCCATCAACACCGTGCCGTGGCGCATCGCCGTCTTCTACGTCGGCGCGCTCATCATGATCATGTCGGTCATCCCGTGGCAGAACTTCAAGGCCGGCGAGAGCCCCTTCGTCCTCGCCTTCGAGAAGATGGGCCTGGGCATCGGCGCCGCGATCGTCAACTTCGTCGTCCTGACCGCCGCCCTGTCCTCCTGCAACTCGGGCATGTACTCCACCGGCCGCATGCTGCGCGACCTCGCGCTCAACGGCCAGGGCCCGAAGTTCTTCACCAAGCTGACCAAGACCGGCACCCCGCTCGTCGGCACCACCTTCTCCGCCGCCCTGATGCTCGTCGGCGTCTGGATCAACTACGTCGCCCCCGGCAAGGCCTTCGACTACGTCGTCTCCTTCGCCACCATCTCCGGCATGTGGGCCTGGATCGTCATCCTCGTCTGCCAGATCCGCTACCGCGCCAAGGCCGACCGCGGCGAACTGCCCCAGTCGACCTTCCGCACCCCGGGCGCCCCGTACACCAGCTACTTCTCCCTGGCCTTCATCGGCATGGTCATCGTGATGATGGGCCTGGACAAGGACTCCCGCGTCTCGCTGTACTGCGCGCCGCTGTGGGGCCTGATCCTCGGCGTGTCCTACCTCGTCCTCAAGGCCCGCAACCCCAGCGGAGCCGCGTTCGAGAAGGCCTCCAGCTCCTCGTAGCCGAAGCCCCGGGCCGTGGGTCCCGGCCGCCTGCCGCGGCCGGGAACCGCGCTCCCGTGGACCTCGTGTCCAACATCCGGGCCCTCCCGTACCACACCTCGGTACGGGAGGGCCCGTCTGCTTATCCTGTCGCTCATGCTGACCCTCACCCAGGCCCTGTACGACCAGATCGTGGAACACGCCCGCCAGGACCACCCCGACGAGGCGTGCGGCGTGGTGGCCGGCCCGGCGGGCACCGGCCGTCCGGAGCGGTTCATCCCGATGCTCAACGCGGCCCGCTCGCCCACGTTCTACGAGTTCGACTCGAAGGACCTGCTGAAGCTCTACCGCGAGCTCGACGACCGGGACGAGGAGCCCGTGATCGTCTACCACTCGCACACCGCGACCGAGGCCTACCCCTCGCGCACGGACGTCACCTACGCCAACGAGCCCGGCGCCCACTACGTCCTGGTCTCCACGGCCGACACCGACGGCCTGGGCGAGTTCCAGTTCCGCTCGTACCGGATCGTCGACGGGGTGATCACGGAGGAGGAAGTGCAGGTCGTGGCGGCCTACTGACCACGATGTGAGCGGCCGGCGTCCACGATGCGGGATCACACTCCAAACGGGGGACCGGGAATCGTTAACATGACCGCATGGTTTCCCACGACGTGAGCATCGAGACGCCCGGCAGGCTGCTGCTCGTGGCGCGGCTGCACGTCGACCTGTGCCGCCTCGCCAGCGCCATCTGTCCTGCCGCCTGAGCACCACGGCCCCGCGCGCGGGCCGCACGAGAGCGCGCCCTCACTCTTCTCTCCACCTCCGCCTTCACGACACTGGAGCACGCTGCCATGGCCATCGAGGTCCGCATCCCCACCATCCTCCGCACCTACACCGACGGCGAGAAGGCCGTGAACGGCGAGGGCGCCAACCTCTCCGAGCTGTTCGCGGACCTGGAGACCCGTCACAAGGGCATCGAGGCCCGCCTCCTCGAGGACGGCAAGCTGCGCCGCTTCGTGAACGTCTACCTCAACGACGAGGACGTCCGCTTCATCGACGGCATCGCCACCGCCCTCAAGGACGGCGACAGCGTCACCATCCTCCCGGCCGTGGCCGGCGGCTCGAAGTAATGCGGTACGACTCCCCGCTCGCGGCGGTCGGCAACACCCCGCTGGTCCGCCTGCCGCGGCTGTCCCCCTCGGCGGACGTCCGGATCTGGGCCAAGCTGGAGGACCGCAACCCGACCGGCTCGATCAAGGACCGCCCGGCGCTCCACATGATCGAGCAGGCGGAGAAGGACGGCCGCCTCTTCCCCGGCTGCACCATCCTGGAGCCCACCTCCGGCAACACGGGCATCTCGCTCGCGATGGCCGCGAAGCTCAAGGGCTACCGGATCGTGTGCGTGATGCCGGAGAACACCTCGCAGGAGCGCCGCGACCTTCTCGCGATGTGGGGAGCCGAGATCATCCCGTCGCCGGCCGCGGGCGGTTCCAACACCGCCGTGCGGGTGGCGAAGGAGCTGGCGGCGGAGCACCCCGACTGGGTGATGCTCTACCAGTACGGCAACCCGGACAACGCGGGCGCCCACTACGCCACGACCGGCCCGGAGATCCTGGCGGACCTCCCCTCGGTCACCCACTTCGTGGCGGGCCTGGGCACGACGGGCACCCTGATGGGCGTCGGCCGCTACCTGCGCGAGCACGTGCCCGGGGTGAAGATCGTGGCCGCGGAGCCGCGGTACGACGACCTCGTCTACGGCCTGCGCAACCTCGACGAGGGCTTCGTCCCCGAGCTGTACGACGCCTCGGTCCTGACGACCCGCTACTCGGTGGGCTCGGCCGACGCGGTGACCCGCACCCGTGAACTCCTCCAGCAGGAGGGCATCTTCGCGGGCGTCTCGACGGGCGCCGCCCTGCACGCGGCGATCGGCGTGGGCCGCAAGGCGGCCGCCGCCGGGGAGTCCGCCGACATCGTGTTCGTCGTGGCCGACGGGGGCTGGAAGTACCTGTCGACGGGCGTGTACACGGCGGCGACGACGGAGGAAGCGATCGAGGTCCTCCAGGGCCAGCTCTGGGCGTAGCTCCCGGGATGGGACGGCCGGCCAGTGCTCCTGGGAAGATCCAGTCAGTGTCTCTAGAGACACGCCCCACGAGGGAGCGCGAGGCTGAC
>NZ_JBFBGN010000185.1:0-11240 GCF_040684675.1 Streptomyces sp. NPDC089915
CGCCAAACTGGAGGCCTACGCGGCCCTTCGCCGCTCCCCGTCCCTGGGGGGACGGGGGCTCTCGGGGCGTACGGGTCAGGAGGCGGCCGAGGCCAGCGCCGCCACCAGGACCGGGGTGACCTGCTCGACCTGCCACGGGCGGGCGCCGTGGCCGGTCAGGGCCTCGGCCACCGCGGCCGCGTCGGCGTGGCGGGGCGGCTCCCAGCACAGGCGGCGGACGGTGTCCGGGGTGATCAGGTTCTCCTGGGGCAGGTTCAGCCCCTCGGCCAGCTCCGACACGGCCGCGCGGGCCGCGGACAGCCGCGCCGCGGCGACCGGGTCCTTGTCCGCCCAGGAACGCGGCGGCGGCGGGCCCGACGGGGTCGCCCCGGGCTGCGGCAGCTCGCTCTCGGGCAGGGCCTTGGCCCGCTCCACGGCGGCCATCCACTGGTCCAGCTGGCGCCGGCCCATCCGCTGCCCGTAACCGGGCAGGGCCGACAGCGCGTGCACGTTCGCGGGGACGGCCAGGGCCGCCTCCACGATCGCCGCGTCGCCCAGCACCTTGCCGGGGGACACGTCACGGCGCTGGGCGATCCGGTCGCGGGCCTCCCACAGCTCGCGCACCACGGCCATCTGGCGGCGCCGGCGCACCTTGTGCATGCCGGAGGTGCGCCGCCACGGGTCCTTGCGCGGCGGGGCGGGCGGGGCGGAGGCGATGGCGTCGAACTCCTGGCGGGCCCACTCCAGCTTGCCCTGCCGGTCCAGCTCCTTCTCCAGCGCGTCGCGCAGGTCGACCAGCAGCTCCACGTCCAGCGCGGCGTAGCGCAGCCAGGGCTCGGGGAGCGGGCGGGTGGACCAGTCGACGGCGGAGTGCCCCTTCTCCAGCTGGTAGCCGAGCACGCTCTCGACCATCGCGCCGAGCCCGACCCGGGGGAAGCCGGCCAGCCGGCCCGCCAGCTCGGTGTCGAACAGGGTGGTGGGGGCCATGCCTATTTCGCGCAGGCAGGGCAGGTCCTGGGTGGCGGCGTGCAGGATCCACTCGGCGGAGGACAGGGCCTCGCCCAGGGCGGAGAGGTCCGGGCAGCCGACCGGGTCGATCAGCGCCGAGCCCGCGCCCTCGCGGCGCAGCTGCACCAGGTAGGCGCGCTGTCCGTAGCGGTAACCGGAGGCGCGCTCGGCGTCGACGGCGACGGGGCCGGTACCCGAGGCGAAGGCGGCGACCACCGCGGCGAGCGCCTCGGCGTCGGCCACGACGGGCGGGATGCCCTCGCGGGGCTCCAGCAGGGGAATCGGCAGCCCATCGGACGAAACCTCTTCGTCCGGGGGGCCGCCCCCGGTGGTGGTGCGCAGGTGTGCTGCGGTCTCTTGGGCGTCGGTCACCGGTCAAGGGTATCCGGGTATGTGACGCGCCCGTCGCCGGAACGTTCCGTCGACGGGCGCGAAGGGGAGGGTGCGGGCCTGGCCGGGGTCGGCCGGCCGGCGGCCCGGGAGCCTCAGGGCGGGGTCAGTGGATGATCCCCGTCCGGAGGGCGACGGCGACCATCCCGGCCCGGTCGCCGGTGCCCAGCTTGCGGGCGATCCGGGCGAGGTGGGACTTGACGGTCAGGGCGGACAGGCCCATCGAGACGCCGATGGCCTTGTTGGACTGCCCCTCCGCGACGAGGCGCAGGACCTCGACCTCGCGGCCGGACAGCTCCCGGTAGCCGCCCGGGTGGCTCGGGGCACCCGGGGGGCGGCGGTGCATACGGGCGGCGGCGGCACCGATGGGGGCGGCGCCGGGCCGGCTGGGGAGCCCGATGTTGGTCCGGGTACCGGTGACGACGTAGCCCTTCACACCGCCGGCGAGGGCGTTGCGGACGGCGCCGATGTCGTCGGCGGCGGACAGGGCCAGGCCGTTCGGCCAGCCGGCGGCGCGGGTCTCGGAGAGCAGGGTGAGACCGGAGCCGTCGGGCAGGTGGACGTCGGCCACGCAGATGTCGCGCGGGCTGCCGACGCGGGGGCGGGCCTCCGCGATGGACGACGCCTCGATCACGTCACGGACTCCGAGGGCCCACAGATGGCGGGTCACCGTGGAACGGACGCGCGGGTCGGCCACGACGACCATGGCCGTCGGCTTGTTCGGGCGGTAGGCGACCAGGCTTGCGGGCTGCTCGAGAAGAACGGACACCTAGGCCTCCTGGGGGAGTGGCGGGACGGGCCGGCTCGGGGAAGGAAGCCGGTGCGCACCGTGCGGATGGTCACTGACTCCTTCGGCACGTCACCCGCCCGGCTTTAGGGAATGATCACGATTTGGTGAGTAACAATTCGGGCAATTCGGACGCACGATCGATCAAGGGATGATCAGAAGCCCGCCATGACCGCACGGCTTTGACGCTCCGTCACGCCACCGAACGATCGCCCCCCGCCGCCGGACACCCCCGTGCGGCCGTCCCCGCCCCCTCCGGACGGCCCCGCCGGGCCGCCCGCTACGGGTGGTGCGGGCCCCGCCGCTGTGGCAGGGACACCACGCCCGGGGCCCCCTCCGCCGGAGACACCGGCGGCAGCCCCGCGATCTGGCACAGCAGCTCGCACCAGGCCGCCAGGTGCGCGGAGGCGTCCGGCACCCCGCCCACCCCCTCCCGGGGGGTCCACGAGGCCCTGATCTCGATCTGCGTCGCCGGACGCCGCTCCCCGAGTCCCCCGAAGTAGTGCGAGCTCGCCATCGTCACGGTCCCGCTCGGCTCCCCGTAGCCCAGCCCGCGCGCCTCCAGCGCCCCGGTCAGCCAGGACCAGCACACCTCCGGCAGCAGCGGGTCCGCGGCCATCTCCGGCTCCAGCTCCGCCCGCACCAGCGTCACCAGCCGGAACGTGCCCTGCCAGGCGTCGTGCCCGGACGGATCGTGGAGCAGGATCAGCCGGCCGTCGGCCAGGTCCTCCTCCCCGTCCACGACCGCCGCCTCCAGCGCGTACGCGTACGGGGCCAGCCGCTGGGGCGGTTTCACCGGGTCGATCTCGATCCCGGACCGCAGCCGCGCCTTGCGCAAGCCGTCGACCGCCCGTCGGAACGGGAGCGGGACCGAGCTCTCCTTCGCGCCGTCCACACCGTCAGCGCCATCTGAAAATCGTCCCTGAGCCGCAGCCATGCCGGGAAGACTAGGCGGAACGGGCGCCCGTGCGCCGCAGGGACACCCGCCCCGGGGCGGGCACTTCTTCATACGTGCGAAGATTTGCCGCGTGAGCGCCACTACCAGCCCGCAGGGCCAGCCGAGTCAGACGTACGATTCCGCCTTCCTGAAGGCCTGCCGGCGCGAGCCGGTGCCCCACACCCCCGTGTGGTTCATGCGGCAGGCCGGGCGCTCACTCCCCGAGTACCGCAAGGTCCGCGAGGGCACGGCCATGCTGGAGTCCTGCATGCGCCCGGACCTGGTCACCGAGATCACCATGCAGCCGGTGCGGCGCCACGACGTGGACGCGGCGATCTTCTTCTCCGACATCGTCGTGCCCCTCAAGGCCATCGGCGTCGACCTCGACATCAAGCCGGGCATCGGCCCGGTCGTCGCGCAGCCCATCCGCCGCCGCGAGGACCTCGCACAGCTGCGCGACCTCACCCCGGAGGACGTCGCGTACGTCACCGAGGCGATCGGCATGCTCACGGGTGAACTCGGCGGCACGCCGTTGATCGGCTTCGCCGGCGCGCCCTTCACCCTCGCGAGCTACCTCGTCGAGGGCGGTCCGTCCAAGAACCACGAGCACACCAAGGCCCTGATGTACGGGGACCCGGAGCTGTGGTCGGCCCTCCTCGACCGCCTCGCGGAGATCACCTCCGCCTTCCTGAAGGTCCAGATCGAGGCCGGCGCCTCCGCGGTCCAGCTCTTCGACTCCTGGGTCGGCGCGCTGTCCCCGGCGGACTACCGCCGCTCGGTGATGCCGGCGTCGGCGAAGGTCCTGGAGTCCGTCGCCTCCTACGGCGTCCCGCGCATCCACTTCGGCGTGGGCACCGGCGAGCTGCTCGGCCTGATGGGCGAGGCCGGCGCGGACGTCGTGGGCGTCGACTACCGGGTCTCGCTGGACGAGGCCGCCCGCCGGGTCGGCCCCGGCAAGGCGCTCCAGGGCAACCTGGACCCGGCCGTCCTCTTCTCCACCACGGAGGCGGTCGAGGCCAAGACGGACGAGGTCCTGGCCGCCGCGGCGGGCCTGGAGGGCCACGTCTTCAACCTCGGCCACGGCGTCCTCCCGACGACGGACCCCGATGCCCTGACCCGTCTGGTGGACTACGTCCACACGAAGACGCAGCGCTAGCGGTACCGGTCGCCGGCGGGGCTGCTCACAGCCCCGTCGGCGTTCGGCGTCACACCCCCGCCGACCGCACCGCCGCGACCGCCTTGCGGGCGGCGACCAGGACCGGGTCCCACACGGGGGAGAACGGCGGGGCGTAGCCCAGGTCCAGCGAGACCACCTGCTCCACCGTCATACCGGCCGTCAGGGCCACCGCCGCGACGTCCACCCGCTTCGCGGACCCGGCCCCGCCCACGATCTGGACGCCCAGCAGGCGCCCCGTGCGCCGCTCCGCCAGCATCTTCACCGTCATCTCCGCCGCCCCGGGGTAGTACCCCGCCGTGTTCGTCGAGCGGATCGTCGCCGTCACGAAGCGCAGCCCCGCCGCCAGGGCGTCCTTCTCCCGCAGCCCCGTCCGGGCGATCTCCAGGTCGCAGACCTTGCTGACCGCCGTGCCGACCACGCCCGGGAACGTCGCGTAGCCGCCGCCCGCGCCCGAGCCGATCACCTGGCCGTGCTTGTTGGCGTGCGTGCCCAGCGGGATGTGCCGGGTACGGCCCGCCACCAGGTCCAGCACCTCCACGCAGTCACCGCCCGCCCAGACGTCCTCATGCCCCCGGACCCGCATCGACAGGTCCGTCAGCAGGCCCCCCGACTCCCCGAGCGGCAGCCCCGCCGCCCGGGCCAGGGCCGTACGGGGCTCCACGCCGATGCCGAGCACCACCACGTCCGCCGGGTACTCCTCGCCCGACGCGGTGGCCACCGCCCGGGCGCGGCCCTCCTCGTCGGTGAGGATCTTCACCACCTCGGCGCCGGAGACCGTCACGATGCCCATGGCGTTCATCGCCGAGTGCACCAGGCCGCCCATGTCCGGGTCCAGCGTGGCCATCGGCTGCGGCCCCCGGTGCAGCACGGTGACCTCGAACCCCCGGTGGACCAGCGCCTCGGCCATCTCCACGCCGATGTAGCCGGCGCCGACCACGACCGCCCGGCGGCCCTGCGTGCGCTCCAGGGTGTCCATCAGCCGCTGGCCGTCGTCCAGGGACTGGACCCCGTGCACCCCGTGCGCGCCGATCCCCGGCAGCTTCGGGCGGACCGGGCGGGCGCCGGTCGCCAGCACCAGCTTGTCCCAGCCCGTCCAGTACTCCTCCCCGCCGTCCAGGTCCCGGGCGCGCACCCGGCGGCCCGGCAGGTCCAGCTCCAGGACCTCCGTGCGGGTGCGCAGGTCGATGCCCCGGGCGCGGTGCTCCTGCGGGGTGCGGGCGACCAGTTCGTCGCGCCCGGCCACCTGCCCGCCGACCCAGTACGGGATCCCGCACGCCGAGTACGAGGTGAAGTGCCCGCGCTCGAAGGCGACGATCTCCAGTTCCCCGGGCCCCTTGAGCCGCCGGGCCTGCGACGCGGCGGACATCCCCGCCGCGTCCCCGCCGACCACCACCAGTCGTTCCGCCGCCATCGTCCTGCCCGCCCTCCGCGCCGTGCGCCGTCGCCTCCGTTACGGGGACACGCTACGGGCGGACGGCCCGTCAGGCCCCGGCATCCCCCTCATCCCCCGCGCCGGCCGCCGGGGCCGGGACCGGGGCCGGGACGGGGGCGGAGGGCTGCCGGGGGACCAGGGTCCGCCGCAGGCCGGCCTTCGGCTTCGCCGGGCGGAACCGGCGGTAGGCCCGGAACCCGAAGGCCAGCGCGGCGGCGGCGAGGGCGAAGGGCAGCACCGCCGCGACCGCGAGCGCCAGGTAGCGCACCAGCCGGACGAACACCGCCCAGCCGCCGCCCAGGGCGTCGCCCAGGCCCGGCTCCCGGTCCTTCTCCGGCTTCTTCTCCACCGGCGCCGGAGCGGGCTCCGAGACCGACAGGGTGATGGTGCCCATCGAGGTCTGGTCCTTCAGCGCGGTCTGCTGGGCCAGCAGGGACTCCAGGTCGGCCTGGCGCCGGCTCAGCTCGCTCTCCAGCATGACCACGTCACTGAGCGCGGAGGCCTTCTCCATCATCTCCCGCACCCGCGCCACGCTGGCCTGCTGCGACTTCACCCGGCTGTCGACGTCGGCGACCTTCTGCGTGACGTCCTGCGCCTCCACCTTCCGGTTCAGCAGCTTCCCGCCGCCCTCCAGCGCGGCGATCACCGCGTCGAACCGGTCCCCGGGCACCCGCAGGGTCAGCGTCGAGGTGATCCGCCCGTCACCGCCCCGGTCGGTGGTCTCGGCGCCCACGTAGCCGCCCGCGCCCTCGGCCGCCGTACGGGCGGCGGCGATGACCTTCTGCGGTTCGGCCGTCTCGATGCCCAGCCTCCCCGTACGGATGACGTTCGGGCGGACGGGAACCTCGGCCTGGCCCTTGGCGTCCGCCGCCGGGGGCGCGGCCGCCCCGGCCCCCGGCTTGCCCTGGGCGGCCTCCCGGGGGGCCGCCGCGGCGGCCCCGTCGGAGGCGGTCTTCTCGCCGCCGGCGGCGCTGCAGCCCGTGAGCGCGAGGCCCCCGGCCAGGGACAGGCCGGCCAGGGCCGCCGCCGCGCGCCGGTGTCTGCTGAGCGTGTGCATCGTCAAGTACCCCCGGGGGATAGGCAGATGTCCCCGTTTCGACGCGCGGCCCCCCGCCCCGGGTTTCGCCTCCCGGGTCCCGGCCCGGTTCCGATGCGGTCACGTTCCGGCCTCGCCGGGCGGTCTGAGACCATGTGTCCATGGACGAAGCGGACACGCGTACGAACGGGACGGGCCGGCCGGGGCCGGACCGTCATGTCGTCGTCATCGGCGGCGGCATCGCGGGCCTCGCGGCCGCCCACCGGCTCCTCGCCGACGGCGTCCGCGTCACCCTCCTGGAGGCCGGCCCGCGCCTCGGCGGCAAACTGCGCGCCGACGAGCTCGCCGGCCTGCCCGTCGACCTCGGCGCCGAGTCCGTCCTCGCCCGCCGCCCGGAGGCCCTGGACCTCGCCCGCGCCGTGGGCCTCGGCGAGGACCTCCAGCCCCCGGCGACCGCCACCGCCCGGCTGTGGACCCGGGGCGCCCTGCGCGACATGCCGCGCGGCCACGTGATGGGCGTCCCCGGCGACACGGCCCCGCTCGCCGCCTCCGGCGTCCTGTCCGCCGAGGGCCTCGCCCGCGTCGCCGACGACACCGGCCTCCCGCCCACCGAGGTCGGCGAGGACGTCGCCGTCGGCGAGTACGTCGCCGCCCGGATGGGCCGCGAGGTCGTCGACCGGCTGGTCGAACCGCTGCTCGGCGGGGTCTACGCCGGCGACGCCTACCGCATCTCGATGCGCGCCGCCGTCCCCGCCCTCTTCGACGCCGTCCGCACCCACCCCACGCTCACCGAGAGCGTCCGCGCCCTCCAGAGCGGGGCCGCCGCCCGCGCGGCCGCCGAGCGCACCACCGTCACCGGCGCGGCCGCCTCCGGAGCCTTCTTCGCCGGGATCGCCGGCGGCATCGGCCGCCTGCCCCTCGCCGTCGCCGAGGCCTGCCGGGCCGCCGGGGCGCGGATCCTCACCGGCACCCCCGTGCGCGGGATCACCCGTACGCCCGCAGGCTGGCGGATCACCACCGACGGCGAGGCCCTCGACGCCGACGGCGTCGTCCTCGCCACCCCGGCCGCACCCGCCGCCGCCCTCCTGGGCCCCCTCGCCCCCGCGGCCGCCGCCGGGCTGCGCGAGACCGAGTACGCCTCCATGGCCCTGGTCACGATGGTCTTCCGCCGCTCCGACCTGCCTCCCGCGATCGCCGACGGGTCCGCCAGCGGGTTCCTCGTCCCGCCCGTGGACGGCCGCACGATCAAGGCGTCCACCTTCTCCGGCAACAAGTGGGCCTGGGCCGGGGCCGACCCGGAGCTCTTCCCGCTGCGCACCTCCGTCGGCCGCCACGGCGACGAGGGCGACCTGAAGCGCGAGGACTCCGACCTCGTCGACGTCTCCCTCGCCGACCTCGGCGAGGCCGTCGGCCTGGCCGCCCGGCCGGTGGCGTCCACCGTCACCCGCTGGGACGGCGGACTGCCCCAGTACCCCGTCGGCCACCTCGCCCGCGTCGCCCGGATCCGGGCCGCCGTGGCCGCCCTGCCCGGCCTCGCGGTCTGCGGAGCCCTCTACGACGGCGTCGGCGTCCCGGCCTGCATCGCCAGTGCCGCCAAGGCCGCGGACGCCGTCACCGCCTCGATGGCCACCCCTGGCACCGAGCACTGATCAGCACACGGGACAATGGACACATGACTGCACCAGAGAAGATTCCCAACGCGGGGAAGAAGGCGAAGGACCTCAACGAGGTCATCCGCTACACCCTGTGGTCCGTCTTCAAGCTGAAGGACGTCCTGCCGGAGGACCGCAGCGGCTACGCCGACGAGGTCCAGGAGCTGTTCGACCAGCTCGCCGCCAAGGACATCACCGTCCGGGGCACCTACGACGTCTCCGGGCTGCGCGCCGACGCGGACATCATGATCTGGTGGCACGCCGAGACCTCGGACGAGCTGCAGACCGCCTACAACCTGTTCCGCCGCACCAGGCTCGGCCGCGCGCTGGAGCCGGTGTGGTCGAACATGGCCCTGCACCGTCCGGCCGAGTTCAACAAGTCGCACATCCCGGCCTTCCTGGCCGACGAGGTGGCCCGCGACTACGTCAGCGTCTACCCGTTCGTGCGCTCGTACGACTGGTACCTGCTGCCCGACGAGGACCGCCGCCGCATGCTCGCCGACCACGGCAAGATGGCCCGCGGCTACCCGGACGTGCGCGCCAACACCGTCGCCTCCTTCTCCCTGGGCGACTACGAGTGGCTGCTGGCCTTCGAGGCCGACGAGCTCTACCGCATCGTCGACCTCATGCGTCACCTGCGTGCCTCCGAGGCCCGGATGCACGTCCGTGAAGAGGTGCCCTTCTACACCGGGCGCCGCAAGTCCGTCGCCGATCTGGTGGCCGGGCTCGCCTGATACCTCCCCTGGGGGGAAGGACCGGAGGAAGACCGCGCTCTCGCTGAGGAGCGCCCTCCGGTGGATCGGGAGGCCATGCCCCCGAAACGACGCAGCCGGAGATCCCGCCCGGAAGTTCAGACGTGCGGCGGCAGCAGCGCCCTGGGAGCGCTCGCTGCCCCGCCGTCCAGTGTCACCGGTGCGGGCTCCGGATGCGGCGCACACCTCACGCGCCACCCCGGGGTGGCTCCCGTCAGCAGGTACCGCTCCACATGCCGGTCCACGCACGCGTTGCGTCCGCCGGCCACCCCGTGGGCGCCCGCCGCGCCCTCCGTGACCAGCGCGGCACCGGCGCCGAGCCGCCGTTGGAGCTCCAGCGCCCCCGGGTACGGGGTCGCCCCGTCCCGTTCCGCCGCCGCGATCAGCGTCCGCGGCAGCCGTGTCCCCGCCGGGAGGGCCCCGACCTCCACCGGCCGCTGCCGCTCGCGCACCGGCCAGTCGGCGCACGGCAGGTTCAGGAAGGCGTTGGCCCAGGTCTCGAAGGGCGCGCTGCGGGCCAGCGCGGTGTTGTCGCGGTCCCAGGTCTCCCAGTCGGCGGGCCAGGGGGCGTCGTTGCACAGCACCGCCGTGTAGACCGCCGTCGCGTTGGCCGCCGTCCCGGCCGCCTCCGGATCGCGGGCCGCCTGGCGCACCAGCGGGGCCGGGTTCCCGCGCAGATGGGCGGCGAGCGCCGCGGCGCGCTCCGGCCACACCTCGTCGTAGTAGGCCGTCTGGAGGTAGGCGGCCTGGAGTTCGCCCGTACCGACGACCCCGCCCGCCGGGGTGCGGGCCACGGCCGCCCGGACCCTCTCGTAGCTCTCCCGCACCGCCTCCGGCGTCGTCCCCAGCCCGTACACGGCGTGGTGACGGGCCGTCCAGGCGCGGAAGTCGGCCCAGCGGCGCTCGAAGGCGCCGGCCTGGCCGAGGTTGTCGAGGTACCAGACGCGGCGCGGATCCGGATCCACCGCCGAGTCGAACACCATGCGGCGCACCCGGTCCGGGTGGCGGGTGGCGTACACCGCGCCGAGGTAGGTGCCGTACGAGGCCCCGAGGAAACTCAGCCGCGGCTCGCCCAGGGCGGCGCGCAGCACGTCGAGGTCGCGGGCGTTGTTGAGGGTGGTGTACTGCGCCAGCGCGGCTCCGTTCAGCCGGGCGCAGCCCTCGCCATAGGCCCGGGCGGCCGCCCGCCGCTCCCGCTTGTAGGCGGCGGAGGGCTCGGCGGGGACCTGCGTGGGCCCCTGCGGCCGCTCGGCGGGGTCCTGGCAGGCCAGCGGGGCGGAGCCGCCGACTCCGCGCGGGGCGTAGCCGACGAGGTCGTAGGCGGCGGCCACCCCCGTCCAGGCGGGGCGGCCGGCGAGGAGGGGGAAGTAGGTCCCGGAGGCCCCCGGCCCGCCGGGGTTGAACACGAGCGCGCCCTGCCGGACGGCGCCCCCGCGCCCGGAGGCGGGCACCCGGCTGACGGTGAGGGAGAGCTGCGGGCCGTCGGGGCGGGCGTAGTCGAGCGGGACCCGCAGGACGGCGCACCGGACGGGCTCCGGCAGCTCCTCGGCGGCGGGGCAGGGGAGGAACTCCAGCGGCGCCGCGCCCTCGGGGGAGGCGCCGCCGGGCCGGGGCATGGGCCGGGTCACGGGCCGGGCGCCCTGCGTCGGGCGGGTGCCGTGGGCGGGCGCCCCGGGGGGCCCGGGCGTGCCGGGTGCGCCGGTGACGGGGCGCCGGGCGGCGGCCGCGGCGGCCCGGCGGGCGACCAGTTCGGCCCCGGCGTCCTCGGCGGCGAGCCGGCCGGAGGAGGGCCCGGGCCCCTCGCTCGCGCGGGCCGGGGCGGCGGGGGCGCACAGGGCGAGGCAGAGGGCCGCCGAGGCGACCGCGTGGTGGGCGAGCGTCGTCCGCATGGCGACCCCTTCGTACCCTTCGTCTCATCGTCCTGTCTGATGAGATGTCAGGAGGGGGGTGCTGTACAGGTCCGCCGCCGGGTGTCGCCGCCGGTACCCCCGGTTGCCCTAGGGCCTGTCGTCAAACTCCCGTCTGCCCCGCGACGCCTGGCACGCGCTCTCGCCGCACCGGGCGAAAGCCAAGTACGTCCAGTACGCGGG
>NZ_JBFBGN010000186.1:0-11098 GCF_040684675.1 Streptomyces sp. NPDC089915
CCCGCGGGGCCGTCCGACGGGCCGGCGTCGCTCACGCTCGGGCGCATCGTCGCCACCGCCGTCGCGGTCGCCGACGCGGAGGGGCTGGCCGCCGTGTCGATGCGCCGGGTGGCCGCCGACCTGGGGGTGGCCCCCATGTCCCTGTACCGGCACGTCGCCGACAAGGACGACCTCCTGACGCGGATGATGGACGGGGTCATGTCGGAGCACCCGCTGCCCGCCGAGGCGCCGCCGGGCTGGCGGGAGGCCGTCGAACTGGCGGCGCGCCGGCTCTGGGACCTGTTCCGCCGCCATCCCTGGCTCGCGCCCGCCCTGTCGATGACCCGCCCGCAGATCATCGCCTCGGCCCTGCCGTACAGCGAGTGGATGCTCGCCACCCTCGTGACGCACGGCCTCGACCCGCAGTCCGCCTTCACCGCGCACCTCACGCTGCTCAACTACGCGCGCGGGGTGGCCGTCAACCTGGAGGCGGAGCGGGAGGCGGAGGCCCAGAGCGGACTGGACAGCGAGGAGTGGATGGACCACCGGGAACCGGAGCTGCAAGCGGTCCTGGACACCGGCCGGTTCCCGGCGCTCGCCCGCCTGGCGACGGCCGGCTACGACTTCGACCTGGACACGCTCTTCGAGTTCGGCCTCCAACGCCTCCTCGACGGCCTCGCCGCACTGCTCGACCCGTCCCCCGCCGGCTGAACGGGAGGCGTCGCCGCGGGACCCGGGCCGTGTCCCCCGCCCGCCCGTGGGACCGGACGGGGGACACGGCGGCGGCGCTGAACGGCCGCCCGCGCCGATGGGCCGAGGATCGGGGCATGGGCTTCGTGGTGCCGGTCCTCTTCGCGCTGTTCGCGGCGTTCAGCAACGCGCTCGCGACGGTCCTCCAGCGGCGGGCCTCCCTGACCGTGCCGCAGAGCGACGGCTTCCGGTTCGGGCTGGTCCTCGACCTGCTCCGGCGGCCGCTGTGGCTCGGCGGGATCCTGGCGGTGATCGCGGCCGGGGCCGGGCAGGCGGTGGCGCTGGCGACGGGCGCGCTGTCGCTCGTCCAGCCCCTGTTCGTGCTGGAGCTGCCGCTCGCGCTGCTCATCGCCTCGCTCGTGACGCGGACCCGGCTCCCGGGGGCGGTATGGCTGGCGGTGGCGATGGTGGTGGCGGGGCTCGGGGTGGTCCTGGTGGCCGCCTCGCCCACGGGGAACCGTACGCACGTCCCGCTCGACCGGTGGGCGCTGGCCCTGCCCGCCTGCGCGGCCGCGGTGGCCGTGCTGGCCGTGGCCGGGCTGCGACGTCCGCCCGGCCGGATGCGGGCGGGCTGCCTGGGCGCGGCCACCGCCGTCTGCTACGCGCTGACCGCCGCCCTGATGAAGTCGGCCGTGCACACCCTGCGCGGGGGCGGGATCGGGGCGTTCCTGACGGCCTGGGAGACGTACGCCTTCGGCGCGAGCGGCATCTGCGCCGTCCTCCTCCTGGAACACGCCATGCAGGGCGGCCCGCTGGTCGCCTCCCAGCCCGCCCTGACCCTGGGCGACGCCGGCGTCAGCGTCGCCCTGGGGGTCCTCCTGTACGAGGAGCACCTGCGGGCCCACTGGTGGCTCCTCCCCCAGCTGCTGGGCCTGACCGCCATCTGCGCCGGCGTCCTGTCCCTGGCCCGCTCCGACGCGGGCGCGGAGCCGGGGGCCACCTGAGGCCGGGCGACGAGGCCGTGCCGTGGGGACGTGCGGTGCGGACGTGCGGTGGAGCCGTCCGGTGGAGCCGCTCAGAGCGCGACGACGATGACCGCCGCGGCCTTTCCGGTGCGTACGAGGGCGTTCCACCGGCCCTCCGGCGCCGGGAGCCGCGGGGTCGGGGCGGGGTGCGGGGGCAGGGAGGTGTTGCCGGAGCCGGGCATGCGGGAGGCCGCGAACACGCCGGGGGCCACGCGCACGGCTCCCGCTTCCATGGCGGCGGCGAGGAGGGAGACACGGTGGATCTGGCTCATGGGGGGGGCTCCTTGGAATACAAGGCGGGGTGTGGGGTCTCGGGGCTGATCCGATGATCCGAGGGGAGGGGCGCCTCGGGTGAGGACTCCTCCGTGTCTCCATTGAGCCGCGCGGGGCGCCGCCGCGTCACGTCCCTGGCGTTCGGGGCTTGACGTCCGTCCGGGTGACGTGCGGGGGCTGGCGGGCCGTGCCACGCTGGGCGCAGGTGCCGGGATTCCGGCTCAGACGGCCGCGGCGAACGGAGCGTGCCGTGGGACATCCGATGCGGGGCGGCGGACTGCGGCGGCGTGCGGGGGCCGGGCTGGCCGCGCTGGTGCTGGCGGCGTTCGCCCCGGGCGCGGTCGCCCGCGCCGGGCCGGACCCCTCGCCCTCGCCCTCGCCGGCTCAGCCGCCCGCGCCGTCCGCTTCCGGGGACGCCGGGCGGCTCGACCCGCGGATCTCGGAGATCATGCGCAAGCCGGAGTACCGGTACGCACAGTGGGGGCTGCTGGAGACCGGGCCCGAGGACGGCCGGGTGGTGCACTCGATGTTCCCGGAGCAGTTCTTCATCCCGGGTTCCACCGCGAAGCTGTTCTCCGTCTCCGGCACCTGGCGGACCCTGGGCACCGGCCACCGGTTCACGACCCCCGTCTACGCCGTCGGCGAGCGCCGGGGCGGCACGCTGACCGGGGACCTCGACCTCGTCGCGCAGGGCGACCTGACCCTCGGCGGGCGGACCCGGCCCGACGGGACCGTCGCCTACACCGACCTCGACCACACCTACGCCAACGACTTCCCCGGGGCGACGCTCACCCCGGAGAACCCCCTCGCCGGGATCGACGAACTGGCCCGGCAGGTGCGCGCGTCGGGGATCACGCGGGTGGACGGGGACGTGGTCGTGGACTCCCGGCTGTTCGCCGCCGACCCGGTCCTCGACCCCACGCCGACGCCGCTGATCGTCAACGACAACCTGATCGACCTGCTGACCACCCCCGGGGACCGGCCCGGCGTCGACGCCCGGCTGGACTGGCGGCCGCGGGTGGCCCCGTACCGGGTGACCTCGACGGTGAGGACCGTGGCGGCCGGGGGCGCGACGGCGGTCACCGTCACGGCCGACGAGGGCGGCACCCGCATCCGGCTGTCCGGCACCATCGCCGCCGGCGCGGCCCCCCTGCTGCGGACCTCTCCCGTCACGGACCCGGCCGCCTTCGGCCGGACCGCGCTCATCGAGGCGCTCGGCCGGGCCGGAGTGCGCGTCACCGCCGCGGCGACGGGCGCCGATCCCGTCGGCCGGCTGCCCCGCGACTACCGGGGGCGCCAGCGCGTGGCCGCGTACACCTCGCCCCCGTACGAGCAGTACGCCAAACTGATCCTCAAGGTCAGCCACAATCTGGGCGCCAACCTGGGCATCTGCCTGATGGCCGTGGCCACCGGCAGCGGGCGGTGCGCGGACGGCTTCCCGGTGCTGGCCGCCTTCCTCGACCGGGCGGGCGTCGACCGCGCCCAGGTGGAGCTCATGGACGGCCGCGGCGGGAACCCCGCCGACCGGGCCACCCCGCGGGCCCTCGTCCAGATGCTGGCGTACTGGCAGCGCGGCCCGGACGCCCGGCTCTTCCGGGAGGCCCTGCCCGTTCTGGGCGTCGACGGGCTGCTGGCCGGGAACTGCCGCGACTGCCCGGCGCGCGGGAAGGTGTTCGCGAAGACCGGCGCGGCGGTGGGCGGGGACGCGCTGAACGCCCGGCTGGCCGTCGGGGCCATCACCATCGCCGGCTACCTGGACCGGGGCGGCGGCCGCTTCGACACCTTCTACGCCGGCGTCAACGGGGCTTCCACCGCGAACACCGACCCCGCCGGGGTCCTCTCCATCGCCAACGACCTCGCCCTGGTGGCCGCCTACCTCCAGGAAGCGCCCCCGGAGCGGTGAGGCCGCTCAGGCGCTCACCCGGGCGAAGAAGGCGGCGAGATTGGCGACGGTCCGCTCGACCCTCTCCTCCACCGTGAGGGTCTCGTGGAGCCGGGCGTACGGGCCGGCCTCCTTGAGGCCCCGTACGTACAGCGAACAGGCGAGGTCGTCGCAGATGTACGCGCCGACGGAGTTGCCCTGCTGCCCGGCCTTGCCGGCCTTCGCGGCGACCATCAGGGAGACGCCCCCGTCATGGGTGGTCATGCACATCGTGCACATGCTGCGCCGCATCTGCACCGCGCCCGCGGAGGGCCGGCGCAGGGCGAGGGCCCTGGCCCGGCCGCCGGTCTCGGTCACCAGGTAGGCGCGGCCCGGGGACTGGGGGTCGCGCCAGCCGAGGTAGTCGAGGTCGTCCCAGGGGCGGTCGGCCAGGTCGCGGGGGACGGACAGGCGCTTCGCCTCGCCCTTGGTGCAGTTGACGAAGGCCGCGCGGATCTCTTGCTCGGTCAGTGGCTTCATGAGGAGCACGCTAATTTGCCTAAAGGTTTTAGGCAAACGCATAATCACTTCAGGCAGACAGCCGGCACCGCACGACGAGGAACTGCGAGGGAAGAGGCGTGGGACGCATCGGGTTGACCACGGACCGCCTGGTGCGGGCCGGGGCGGAGCTGGCCGACGAGGTCGGCTTCGAGCAGGTGACCGCCTCGGCGCTCGCCCGGCGGTTCGACGTCAAGGTGGCGAGCCTGTACTCGCACGTCCGCAACTTCCGGGACCTGAAGGCGCAGATCGCCCGGCTGGCCCTGGAGGAGCTCGCCGACCGCGGCGCCTCCGCGCTGGCCGGGCGCGCGGGCAAGGACGCCCTGAGCGCGCTGGCGAACGTCTACCGCGACTACGCCCGCGAGCACCCCGGCCGCTACGACGCCTCCCGGTTCCGGCTCACCCCGGAGGAGGCGGCCTCCAGCGCCGGCCCCCGGCACGCGGAGATGATGCGGGCCGTCCTGCGCGGCTACGACCTGGCCGGCCCGGACCAGACCCACGCCGTCCGCCTGCTGGGCAGCGTCTTCCACGGCTACGTGAGCCTGGAGCTGGCCGGAGGCTTCAGCCACAGCGCCCCCGACTCACAGGAAAGCTGGTCATGGACCCTCGACGCCCTCGACACCCTGCTGCGCGGACGGACGTCGGCATGACGATCCCCTCCGCCCCGATCACCACGCCCGTGACCGCGGACCTCCTGCGCGGGGCCCTCGACACCGAGGCCACCGGGCGCGGCCTGCTGCCGCACCGGCTGCCCGCCCGGGCCCGGGCCCAGAACACCGACGGGCAGCTGGCCATGGCCGAGTCCCAGCCCTCGGGCGTACGGCTGGTCTTCCGCAGCGCGGCGACCGTCGTCGAGCTGGACACCGTACCCGTGAAGCGGAACTACGCGGGCGCCCCGCCCCGCCCGGACGGCGTCTACGAGCTCTTCGTCGACGGCCGGCCCGCCGGCCGGGCGAGCGCGGAGGGCGGGGACACCCTGGTCCTCGACCCCGCCACGGGCCGCGCCGAACACCGGACCGGACCGCCCGCCACCCTGCGCTTCACCGGCCTGCCCGGCCGGACCAAGGACGTGGAGATCTGGCTGCCGCACGACGAGACGACCGAGCTCGTCGCCCTGCGCACCGACGCCCCCGTCTCCCCCGCCCCGGCGGGCGGCCGCAGGGTGTGGGCGCACCACGGCAGTTCGATCAGCCAGGGCTCCGGCGCCACGCACCCCACGGGCACCTGGCCGGCCCTCGCCGCCTCCCTCGGCGGGGTGGAGCTGGTCAACCTGGGCCTGGGCGGCAGCGCGCTGCTGGACCCGTTCACGGCCCGCGCCCTGCGCGACCACCCCGCCGACCTGATCAGCGTCAAACTCGGCATCAACCTGGTCAACACCGATCTGATGCGGGTGCGCGCCTTCGGACCCGCCGTCCACGGCTTCCTGGACACGGTCCGCGAGGGGCATCCGGACACCCCGCTGCTGGTCGTCTCCCCGATCCTGTGCCCCATCCACGAGGACACCCCCGGCCCGACCGCCTTCGACACGGCCGCGCTCGCCGCGGGCCGGCTGCGCTTCCGCGCGACGGGGGACCCGGCCGAGCGCGCCGCCGGGAAGCTGACGCTCACCGTCATCCGCGAGGAGCTGGCGCGGATCGTCCGGCAGCGGGCGCAGGAGGACCCGCACCTGTACCACCTGGACGGCCGCGAGCTCTACGGGGAGGCCGACGCCGCCGCACTCCCCCTGCCCGACGCGCTCCACCCGGACGCCGCCACCCACCGGCTCATCGGCGAACGCTTCGCCCGGCTTGCCTTCGGCGCGGACGGGTTCTTCGGGGACGGGAGCGGTCAGCGCCGGCAGGTGTAGTGGGTGAGGCGGGAGCGGGCCTCCTTCTCGGAGATGCCGAGGCCGGTGCCGATCGACTCCCACGACAGGTCGTCGGCCTCGGCGATGTAGGCGGCGTCGCGGGCCACGCTGCGGGTGACGCGTTCCAGTGCGGCCACGGCCTTGAGCGCGGCCACCGGCGCCTGTCCGGCCAGGTTGTTGAGCTGGTCCTCGACGCGTTCGAGGAGGTCGGCCAGTTCCGAGGGGAGCGGGACGGTGCGGGCCTCGACCTCGTCGAGGTGGCGTTCCCAGTCGCCGCGGGGCCCCTCGACGACGGGCTCGTACTGGCCGGCCGAGGCGTCGTCCCCGCGCTCGATCGGGTACCGCGCCGCCCCGCGCCAGCCGCACGCGCACGCGGCGCGCGCGGCGGCGGCCGGGGGGCGGTCCGGGCCGCCGCCGTAGGCCCACCACTCCCGCGTCTCACGCGACCCGGCCCCGCCGCCCGGGTCCAGGCGGACCGGGCCGGGCTCGGTCCCGTCCGCCAGGAGCGCGCCGGCCCAGCCCTCGTGCGAGGCCCCGAACTCCTCCGCCGTCCACCCCATGCCCACTCCCCGCCAGCCGTCCGATGCGGCCGTCCCGCCGGGGCGGCAGCCGCGTGCTCTCGCCCCACCCTGCCCATCCCGGGAACGGGCCAAGCGGCGCGTGCCGGCCGGTTCGCGGCGCACGGGGGCGCACCGCGAACCGCGCGCCCCGGTCAGCGCGTGCGCGGTACGTGCTGGGTGACGCAGTGGACCCCGCCGCCGCCCCAGGCCAGGATCCGGGCGGGCGTGCCGACGACCTGGCGGCCGGGGAAGAGCGGCCGCAGCCGGTCGAGGGCCGGGCCGTCCGCCGGCTCCCCGGACAGCGGGACGATCACGTGGGAGGCGGTCAGGTAGTAGTTGGTGTAGCTGAAGGTCTCGACCTGGAGGCCGTTCTGCCGGAAGTGCGGCTGGTGTTCCATCTCGACCAGTTCGAAGCGGCGCCCGCAGGCGTCGGTGGCGGCGTCCAGGACCGCCTTGTTCGCGGCCATCCGGGCGTGGTTGGGACTGGCGGGGTCGGGCTGGGTGTGCAGAAGGATCCGGGCGGGGCCGAGGTAGGCGGCCACGAGGTCGACGTGGCCGTTGGTGATGGTGTCGCCGGCGAGGCCGTACGGGAGCCAGATGAGCTTGGTCGCGCCGTAGGCGGCCAGCAGGGTCGTCTCGATCCGCTCGCGGGTCATGCCGGGGTTGCGGTTGGGGTTGAGCAGGCACTCCTCCGTGGTCACGAGGGTGCCCTGGCCGTCGGTGAGGACGGACCCGCCCTCCAGGATCAGCGGGACTTCGCGGCGCGGTAGGCCGAGCCGGTCGCAGACGCCGACGGGCAGGAGGTCGTCCTTGTCGTACGGGTACTTGCCGCCCCAGCCGTTGAAGCCGAAGTCGAGGCCGACGCTCCGGGTCCGCGCGGCGTTGAGGGCGAAGACCGGGCCGGTGTCGCGGGTCCAGCAGTCGTTGACGGGATACTCGACGACGGTGACGGCGGGGCCGCACAGGGCACGCGCGTCGTCGGCCTGTCCCGGCTCGGCGAACATCAGGACCGGCTCGGAGGCCGCGACGGCCCGGGCGATGCCGGCGATCTCGCCCTGTGCTTCGGGCAGCAGGGAGCCCCAGCCGTCCGTCCGGTCCCAGGGCCAGGACATGACGCAGCAGGAGTGGTCCTCCCATTCGGCGGGCGCCGTGTACTTCTCGGCCGAGGCGGGGGCGGCGGACGGGTCGGGGGTCCCGGCGGCCAGGGCGCGGCCGCCGATCAGGCTCGCGGCCGTGGCGGACAGTGCGGCGGCGCCGAAGCCCCTCCGGGTCATTGCGGGCAGGTGCATGACATATCTCCCGATGGATGGGCGGAACGGTGGGTGGGGACGGTGGGGGCGTGGGGCGCCCGGGGCCGGGACCGGCCCCGGGCGGAGAGGGTCAGGAGAGACCGGGTGCCGGTTCGGCGGGGCGGTCCGCGGGCGGGCGTACCGGCTGGGGCTCCAGGGCGCGGAGCTTCTCCTGGGGGCGGCGGACCAGAAGGTAGAGCAGACCGGCCGAGACGACCGCGCCGATGCCCAGCAGACCGGCCCAGACCTGGTACCACGGGGCGCCGGGCGGGGCCAGGATCGCCCGTGGCCAGCAGACGTTGGCCACCTCGAAGCCCGTCCAGAGCACGGCGAGCACGTTGAGAAGGGTCCCCTTGCGGCCCAGCCGGATGTGCCCGGACGGGACCCAGGTGCCGCGCAGCCGGGCGATGAGCGCGGCGAGGGAGACGAGGAAGAACGGCAGGAAGGTGGCGGCGGTGCCGAAGGCGATCAGGCTGCCGATGGCGGTGGCGTTCAGGCCCAGGAGCAGGCCGCAGCAGCTGACCGCGGTGGAGGCCACGAGGCCGCCGATCGGGGCCTGGCGGCGGTTGACCCTGCGCACGTGGCGGGAGAGGGGGAAGACCCCGTCGCGGGCGAGGGAGTAGACGCCGCGGGCGGCGCCGCCCTGGGAGGCCATGGCGCAGGCGAGGAACCCGACCAGGACGACGAGGACGAAGGGCTTGTCGGACCAGGAGCCGAAGGAGGTGACCACGGCGGTGGTCACCGGGTCGAGGTCGCTGCCGGCGACGACGGCCGCCGGGTCGGGGTGGGCCAGGGCCACCGCCATGGCGTTGAGGATCACCACGGTGCCGACGCTCAGCAGCGCCCACCACATGGCGCGCGGCACCTGCCGTCCGGCGTCCTTGGTCTCCTCGGCGGTGGAGACGCAGGCGTCGAAGCCGATGAACCCCCAGCCCGCGACGGCGAGGACCGCGAGGAAGGCCATCACGGTGGAGCCGCCCGACAGCTGCTCGGCGCCGAGGGTCTCGGTGAAGAGGGAGAAGCCGTGCCTGCGGAAGAAGAGCAGCAGGCTGAAGCCGACCAGGACCGAGGCGACCGCCTCGGCGGCGATGCCCAGGGACACGAAGAGGCTGAGGATCCTGATGCCGAAGGCGTTGACCGCCGTACACCCCAGCAGGATGGCCGCGGCCACCGCCACCATCGCGGCGGGGGTGGGCGTGATCCCGAGGAGGGCGAAGACCCAGGGCGCGGCCAGGTAGGAGACGGTCGTGTTGCCGAACATGACGGCGAACTGCCACACCCAGCCGCTCATCCAGCCGAAGGAGGGCCCGAGCAGGCGGCGCCCCCACTGGTAGGGGCCGCCGGCCAGGGGCCACTGGGAGGCCAGTTCGGAGTAGACGTTGACGACCAGGCACTGGCCGATCAGCACGACGGGCAGCGCCCACACCCAGGCGGGGCCGGCGATGGTCGTGCCGACCATGGACACGGCGTAGAGGGCGACGACGGGCGAGACCACGGCGAAGCCCATGGCGATGTTCCCCAGCACACCGAGGCTGCGGCGCAGCTCCTGCCGGTAGCCGAGGTCGCTCAGCCGGGCGGCGTCGCCGTCTGCGTCCTGCGGGGTGGCGGTGGCGGGTCTGCCGCCGGTGGAGGGTTCTGACACGTGACACCTCGGAGGGCAGGGGGAGGCGTCCGGCGTCCCCGGCGCGCTCCCCGAACTAAATCTAACCTTGTTAGGTAACGGGGTTGCGGGGACGTTAACGCGCCCTCGGCCTCTTGGGAAGACCTGCCGGCGGGTAACCTTCGGCTGGAAGAGGGGGAGTGCCGCCGTGGGCCGACCGAGCCAGCCGCTGCTGAGCCGCGCGATCATCGCGCGCGCCGCACTGGAACTGCTCAACGAAGAGGGCCCGGACGCGTTGAAGATGCGCTCGCTCGCCGACCGGCTCGGCGTGCGGGGGGCGTCCCTCTACCACCACGTCGCGTCGAAGGAAGACCTGCTGGACGCGGCGTCGGAACTGCTGAACGACGAGATCGACCTCGGCCCGCTCCAGGACCCCGAGTGGCGCCGGGGAGTCGCCGAGTACGCCCGGGGCTACCGCCGGGTGTACCTCCGCCACCCGCACATGATCGCCCTGGTGGCCCGCCGCCGGGTCGAGGCCGACCGGGCCCTGCTCGGGTACGACGCCCTGCTGGGCGCCCTGGTCCGGGCGGGCTGCACCCCCGCAGGGGCGGCCGAGGCCGCGGCGGCCCTCGACTACCTGGTCCTCGGCTCCGCCCTGGAGACCTTCACGGCGGGCTTCACCCGCGCCCCGGACGACTACCGCCCGGACTACCCGGCCCTGGCCGACTCCCTGGCCTCGACGGCCGACCGCCCCGGCGGTCTCGCCGGCCTCGACGACCGCGGCTTCGAACTGGCCCTGCGCCTCCTCCTGGACGGCCTGGCGGCGGGTCCGGGGGCGTCGGCCCAGGCCGCCCCTCCCGGGCCTTGACTCCGCTTCCCGCCGGACGGCGTCCGCTTCCCGGAGGACCCTGGGAGCTCCCCGACTTCCGGACACTGCTGGACGGTACGGACTGGGCGTCGCTCGCCACGGCCTGCGGTACGGGGGAATCCCTGCCGGCGGCGCTGGCGCGACTGACCGGCCCCGACCCGCTCGTCAGGGAGTCGGCCCTCCGGGACGCGCTGGGGCCGGTGACCCACCAGAACACCGTCTACGGGGCCACCGTGCCCGTGGCCCTCTGCGTCGCGGCGCTCCTCGGCCATCCGGCCATCACGGCGGGCGACTCCGGCCGGGGCGCGAGGACCTGCCCGGACCATCCCGTTCTCGTGCGGCTGCTCAGCTGGCTCGGCGACACCGCGCGCGACGCGGACGACGAGTGCGTGGCGGCCGGGGAGCGGCTCCACGGTGCGGGATTCCTCGACGAGTACGAGGAGATGCGCGCGTTCCGGGACGCGGGCCCGGCCCGCGTCTCGGCCCGGCGCCCCCCCCCCCGCCCAGACCCCCCCCACCTGCGCGACCCCCCGCGCCGCGCCCCCCCCC
>NZ_JBFBGN010000187.1:0-10882 GCF_040684675.1 Streptomyces sp. NPDC089915
CGCGCCTCAAACGCCGGCGGGGCTGGAATGTGCTGCGCACGGAAAGGGGTCCGGGGCGGAGCCCCGTGGAACGGTGGAAGGGCGGGGCGGGGAGGCGGCGCCGCGCAGCGTCACGGCGGAGCCCCGAAGCGGCGGCGGTATTCGGACGGGGGCTGGCCCAGGGTCCGGACGAAGGCCCGGCGCAGGGCCTCGGGGGTGCTGTACCCGCACGCGCGGGAGATGCCCGCCACCCCCTCCCCCGACTCCTCCAGCAGCCGCCGCGCGTGCTCCACCCGCACCCGCTCGACGTACCGCCCCGGCGTCACCCCCGTCTCCGCCTGGAAGGCCCGCGCGAAGTGGCGCGGCGACAGCGCGGCGCGGGCCGCGAGGGCCTCCACGCTCAGGTCGCCGCCCGGGTGCTCGGTGATCCACTGCTGTACGTCCCGCAACGGCTCCCGCCGCGCGGTCTGCGCCGCGAGCTGCGCGCTGAACTGCGCCTGGTTCCCCGGCCGGCGCAGGAAGACCACCAGGTGCCGGGCGATCAGCAGCGCCACGTCCCGTCCGAGGTCCTCCTCCACCAGCGCCAGCGCGAGGTCGATGCCGGCGGTGACCCCGGCCGAGGTGGCGACGGGGCCGTCCCGGACGTAGATCGGGTCCGGTTCCACCGCCACCCGCGGGTAGTCCCGGGCCATCCGCTCGCACACCGACCAGTGCGTCGTCGCCCGCCGCCCGTCCAGCAGCCCGGCCTCCGCGAGCAGCAGGCCGCCCGTGCAGACGGACACCAGGCGCCCCGCACGACCCCCGTACGCGCGCAGCCAGTCGGTGATCCGCGGCTCGAAGTCCCCCGTGAACCGGCCGCCGGGCACCAGCAGGGTGGTGTCCGGGCCGGGGCGGGCGCCCTCCAGGTCCCCGTCCGGGAGCAGGGTCAGCCCGCTGCCGGTCCGGACCGGGCCGCCCCCGGGGGAGACCGTCCGCACCGCGTACCCGCCGTCTTCCGGGCGGCAGCGGCGGGCGCCGTCGAACACCTCGACGGGGCCCGTCACGTCCAGGCTCTGGACCCCGTCGTAGAGGACGACCAGCACGTTTCGCAGTGGCATGCCTCCATGGTGTGACGCCCTCCCGATGGCCGCAATGACGGGCATCCCACCTATCCGGACATCGGGGCCGTGCGATCCTTGGCCGGTCCCCGTGAGCCCCGTCCGGAGTGCCGCCCTGAACACCGTCCTCGCCGAGTCCCTGTCCTGCGCCCTGCTGCTCCTCGTGCTGGCCTTCGCCGTGGTCCGCCCGCGCGGGCTGCCCGAGGCGGCCGCCGCCGTACCCGCGGCCGGGCTGCTGGTCGCCCTCGGGGTGGTGGCGCCGGCCGACGCGTGGGAGCAGCTGCGCGGGCTGCTGCCCGTGGTCGGCTTCCTGGCCGTGATCCTGGCCCTGGCCCAGCTGTGCGCCGACGAGGGGCTGTTCCGGGCCGCGGGCGCCGCCGTGGCCCGGCGTGCGGCCGGGCGGGGGGCGGCGGGGCTGCTGGGCGGGGTGTTCCTGGTGGCCTCGGCGGTGACGGCCGTACTGAGCCTGGACGCCACGGTGGTGCTGCTGACCCCGGTGGTGTTGGCGACGGCCGCCCGGCTGGGCGCCCGGCCCCGCCCGCACGTGTTCGCCACCGCCCACCTGGCGAACTCGGCCTCGCTGCTGCTGCCCGTCTCCAACCTGACGAACCTGCTGGCCTTCACCGCGAGCGGACTGACCTTCACCCGGTTCGCGGCGCTGATGGCCCTGCCCTGGGCGGTCGCGATCGGGGTGGAGTACGCGGCGTTCCGCCGGTTCTTCCGGGCCGATCTGGCGGCGCCGCCCGAGCACGTGCCCGGGGCGGCCGAGCCCGCCCCGCTCCCCCGGTTCGCGCTCGTCGTCCTGCTGCTGACCCTGGCGGGCTTCGCCGTGGCCTCCCTCGCGGGGGCGAGCCCCGCCTGGGCGGCGCTGGCGGGGGCGGTGGTGCTGGGCGTACGGGCGCTGTGGCGCGGGGAGACCACCGCGCGCCGGCTGGCGGCCTCCACCGCGCCGGCGTTCTGCCTGTTCGTCCTCGCCCTGGGCGTCGTCGTACGGGCCGTGGTGGACCACGGGCTCGGCGACGGCCTGGAGTGGCTGCTGCCCGACGGGGACGCGCTGCCGGCGCTGCTGGCCGTGGCCGGGGTGGCGGCCGTGCTCGCCAACCTGATCAACAACCTCCCCGCCGTCCTCGCCCTGCTCCCGCTGGCCGCGCCGGGCGGTCCGGGCGTGGTCCTCGCCGTGCTGATCGGGGTGAACATCGGCCCCAACCTCACCTACGCGGGCTCGCTGGCCACCCTGCTGTGGCGGCGGATGCTGCACGCGCACGGTGAGGAGGTCCGGCTGGGGGACTTCACCCGCCTCGGGCTGCTCGCCACCCCCGCCGCGCTCGCGGCGGCGGTGGCGGCCCTGTGGGCCGGGCTGCGCCTGACCGGCGGGTAGCCGGGCGGCGCGCCGATAGGATCGGGGCATCATGACTGCAACCCTCGTCGCCAAGAACCTCACCGCCGCGCACGGCGAGCGCACGCTCTTCGCCGGCCTCGACCTCGTCGTCGCGCCCGGCGACGTCATCGGCCTCGTCGGCGTCAACGGCGCCGGGAAGTCGACCCTGCTGCGGCTGCTCGCCGGGCTGGACACCCCCGAGACCGGTGAGCTGCGGCTCTCCCCGCCGGGGGCGGCCGTCGGCCACCTGCCTCAGGAGCCCGAGCGGCGGGAGGGCGAGACGGTGCGCGAGTTCCTCGCCCGCCGCACCGGGGTCGCGGCCGCGCAGGCGGCGCTGGACGAGGCCACGCAGGGGCTGGTGGACGGCACCCCCGGCGCCGACGACGCGTACGCGGAGACCCTGGACCGCTGGCTGAACCTCGGCGGCGCCGACCTGGACGAGCGGGCCCAGGAGACCGCCGACGAGCTGGGCCTGGCGGTGAGCCTGGACCTGCCGATGACGGCCCTGTCCGGCGGCCAGGCCGCCCGCGCCGGCCTCGCCTCCCTCCTGCTCTCCCGCTACGACGTGTTCCTCCTCGACGAGCCCACCAACGACCTGGACCTCGCCGGCCTGGAGCGGCTGGAGCGGTTCGTGACGGGGCTGCGCGCGGGCACGGTCGTCATCAGCCACGACCGCGAGTTCCTGACCCGCACCGTCACCAAGGTCCTCGAACTCGACCTGGCCCAGCAGCAGATCAACCTCTACGGCGGCGGCTACGAGTCCTACCTGGAGGAGCGCGCGCGGGCCCGCAGCCACGCCCGCGAGGAGTTCGAGGAGTACGCCGACAAGAAGGCCGCCCTCGAAGGCCGCGCCCAGATGCAGCGCAACTGGATGGACAAGGGCGTGCGCAACGCCCGCCGCAAGTCCTCCGACAACGACAAGATCGGCCGGGCGATGCGCGGCGAGTCCAGCGAGAAGCAGGCCGCGAAGGCCCGCCAGACGCAGCGGGCCATCGAGCGGCTGGACGTGGTCGAGGAGCCGCGCAAGGAGTGGGAGCTGCGCATGGAGATCGCGTCGGCCCCGCGCTCCGGCTCGGTCGTCGCCACCCTGCGCGAGGCGGCGGTCAAGCGCGGGGACTTCGCCTTCGGCCCCGCCTCCCTCCAGATCGACTGGGCGGACCGGGTGGCGATCACCGGGGCCAACGGCGCCGGCAAGTCCACGCTCCTCGCGGTCCTGCTGGGCCGGCTGGTCCCCGACGCGGGCTCCGCCACGCTCGGCTCGGGCGTGCTGATCGGCGAGGTCGACCAGGCGCGCGGGCTGTTCCTCGGCGAGGAGCCGCTGCTGGAGGCCTTCTGCGCGGCCGTCCCGGACACCGAGCCGGCGGAGGTCCGCACCCTGCTGGCCAAGTTCGGCCTGAAGGCGGCGCACGTGCTGCGCCCGGCGGCGACGCTCTCCCCGGGCGAGCGCACCCGGGCGGCCCTGGCCCTGCTCCAGGGGCGCGGGGTGAACCTCCTGGTCCTGGACGAGCCGACGAACCACCTGGACCTGCCTGCGATCGAACAGCTGGAGTCGGCGCTGGAGGCCTACGAGGGCACCCTGCTCCTGGTCACCCACGACCGCCGCATGCTGGACGCGGTCCATGTGACCCGCCGCCTGCAGGTCGCGGACGGCAGGGTCACCGAACTCTGACCGGCCGGGGCGTCGTGCTAACCGTGCCCGCCTGACCTGCGGGTCCGCTTCTCGTCCGGGGGCCGGACCCGGTCGAGGCGGCTGGCCTCGTCCGTGTCCTCGCGCCGGACGGGGCCGGGCTCCGGCTCGGGCGGCCGGCGGGAGGCGTCCCCCGCCGTGTGCGGCCCGCGCCGCCGCCGTGCGTCGTCACCGTGCAGCGGAACGCCTCCGGCGCCGCCTTGCTCGTCCATGACCGCTCCTCCTGCCGCCCCCGGCCGCCCCTCACCCGGCGGCTGCCCGCGGGCGGGGCCCGCAAACCGGGCCCGCTACCGCGCCCGGTCCGCCGGGGCCCTGCGCTCGCGGGCCATCCGGCCGGCCACGAAGGCGCGCGGGAGGTGGCGCACCGCGAGGGCGTACGCCTGGTAGCGGCGGCCCGTGATGCTGACGGGCCGGCGCAGGGCGAGGTCGCGCAGGGCCTTGGCCACCACGGCCTCCGGCTCCAGCCAGACGGCCTCGCGCAGGGAGCTGACGTCCATCCCGGCGCGTTCCTGGAACTCGGTGCGGGTGAACCCCGGCACCACCGCCAGCACCCGGACCCCGTAGGGCGCCATGTCGACCCGGAGGGATTCGCTGAAGGCGGTGACCCAGGCCTTCGCCGCCCCGTACGTCCCGGTGGGCAGCAGTCCCGCGACCGAGGAGACGTTGAGCACCGCGCCCCGGCGGCGTTCCCTGAGCCCCGGCAGCAGGGCGTGGGTGAGGCGGAGCGGGACCTTCACGAGGAGGTCGAGCATCCGCTCCTCGTCCTCGACGGGGCTGTACGGGTAGGGCGCGGGGAGGCCGAACCCGGCGTTGTTGACGAGGACGTCCACGGGCCGGGAGGTGTCGGCGAGCCTCTCCTCGACGGCCGTGCGGCCGGCCGGGTCGAGGAGGTCGGCGGGCAGGACCTCGCAGACGGTCCCGAAGTCCCGGCCGAGTCCGGCGGCGACGGCCTCCAGGCGGGCCTTGTCCCGGGCGACGAGGACCAGGGCGCAGCCCTTGGCGGCGAAGCCGCGGGCGAAGGCGGCGCCCAGGCCCGCGCTGGCGCCGGTGATCAGAACGGTGGTGGTCAAGCGGGGTTCACTTCCTCGGTGTGGCGGTCGGTGCGGGCGGTTCAGGCCGTGGCGGGCCCCGGGGCGAAGGCGGAGGTCTCGGGCGAGCCGTAGGCCTGGGCGACGTGCACCAGGAATCGGGCCTCCTCCCGCAGGCCGCCGCCCTCCGCCGAGGTCTGCATGGCGGCCGGGAGCTCCAGGGCGGGTGCCTGCCCCGGGTGCCCGGGGAGGCCGGAGAGTTTGGCCCGGCGCGCCTCCCTCAGTACGCAGGCGAGCGCGGCCGCCGTGTGCCGCTGCTCGGGGATCCGGCTGTCCACGACGTGGCCGCGGGCGAGTTCGGGGACGCCGGGGGCCACGTACTCGCCCAGGATCAGGATGGCGTCGCGGGTCTCGATGACCTTGCGGTAGACCAGCAGGTTGCGCGGCACGGGCGGCCACAGCAGCTCCAGCACCCGTCCGGCGCGGGGGCGGGAGAGGACCACGTGCGGGACGGCCTGGACCAGGTCCCGCCACAGCGGCCACAGCCGCCAGGCGGTGGCGGTGTCGGCGAGGGTGTGGCGCAGCGTGAACAGGGTGGGCACCAGGATCGCGGCGGCGCGCAGCAGCCCGTGCAGGTTCATCAGCAGCGGCAGGACGGGCATCGCCCAGGTGCTGGCGAACAGGGCCTTGAGCAGGTACGCGAACCAGAACAGCCAGGCCAGGGCGGTGCCCAGGCCGAACAGCCGCAGCCCGGCGGCGAGTCCGCGGCTCTCGGTGCGCCGGCTGTAGCGCCAGCACACGTACACGCAGATGCTGTTGGCGATCAGGTGGGCGGAGATCAGCACGAGCCAGTACGGCAGGGAGGGCACGGGGGCCCCGGAGTTCGGGATGGTGTGCGTGCCGTGGGCGGGCGCGGCGGTGTCGAGGGCGACGAGGACGCCGAGCCAGAGCAGGGTGCCGGCCCAGGAGGCGAGCTGGAGCCCGCGCCCCCGGGTGGCGGCGGCCACGAAGTAGAGCACGGCGCCCGCCGACAGGACGCCGATGAGGTTGCGGACGAGGCCGATGGTGTGCGCGTACGAGGCGTCACGGGCCATGGCGTACGCGACGACGTCGGGCAGGTTCAGGGTCATCGCGCCGGCGGCGGTGGCGACGGCGAGCCACAGCCCCCGCTGCTGCGGGGAGCGCAGGGCGCCGGGGGCGCGCAGCAGGACGGCGACCCACAGGCAGACCACCCCGGGGACCGCCAGGCCGTCCCCGAAGGCGGAGAGTTCAGCCGCCGTCACGGTGGCCCCGCTCATAGCCCATGGCGGACTCCAGCCGGGCGAGGGCGCCCCGGGGGCCGGGGGCGGGCCGGGAGTGCGCGGCACCCGGGGGGTGGATGCGGATCATGCTGGCGAGCATCTCCGCCTCCTGCTCCTGGCGGGTGGTGTAGTTGGTGCGGCCCAGCACCACGGGGGCCGCGCCGTCGGTCTCCTCGCCCTCCAGGGAGTGGTGGCCGAAGAGGATGTGGCCCAGCTCGTGGAGCACGATGTGCTCGCGGTGCAGGGGGGTGGTGTGGGCCTCGTAGAAGACGTAGTCCACGGTCTCGGTGCCCACCCACAGTCCGCAGACCCCGGATTCGGCGGCCTCGCGGGGCAGCGGGTGGAGCCGGATCGGACGGCCGCGCCGCTCGGCTATGCGGGCGCACAGGGTGTCCAGGGAGAACGGGTGCGTCAGATCCAGGTGACCGAGAATCATCTCGCAGCGTCTGCGCAGGCTGAGGTTCCGGTAGGGCATGTGTTCCCTCTGGGGACCCTTTCTCGGGCAGCGTCGGTAGGCGTGGGTGGGCTTCGGCGGCATGACGTCCTGTGCCTTGAGGCGGCCTCGGGAGTGCGGTCCCGGAGGTGGGAAACGCGGAACGCCCGTCCGCGCGAGACGAACGGGCGTTCCACCATGCCTACAGATCACGTACGGGGGTTGGCAAGGACGGCCCCTTCCCGGGGGCCTTATCCGGCCAGGTCTGCCGACCGTGCCCGACGTGCCGCTACCGCTTGCGGCGGTCCTCCCGGCCGCCGGTGAGACCGGCGCGGCGCAGGGCGTCGGCCATGGCGCTGTTGGCGGGGGCCGGGGCGCCGGAACGCTGGCCTCCGCCACCGCCCTGGCCGCCCTGGCGCTGGCCCGCGCCGCCCTGGCCACCCTGCCGCTGACCGCCGCCGCGCTGGCCCTGGCCGCGTCCCTGGCCCTCGCCCCGGCCCTGGCCGCCCTGGCCCTGAGCCGCCTGGCCCTGGCCCTGGCCGCGCTGCTGCGGGGGACGGCCCCCGCCGCGGCGCTCGTCGCGCTGGCGCGGGGCGCCCGCTCCGCGCTCCGCCCCGGCCTCGTCCTCCAGCCGCAGCGTGAGCGAGATCCGCTTGCGCGGGATGTCCACGTCCATGACCTTGACCTTGACGATGTCGCCCGGCTTGACCACGTCGCGCGGGTCCTTGACGAAGGTGTTCGACAGGGCGGAGACGTGGGCCAGGCCGTCCTGGTGGACGCCGATGTCGATGAAGGCGCCGAAGGCGGCCACGTTGGTGACGACACCCTCCAGGACCATGCCCGGGGCGAGGTCGCCGATCTTCTCCACGCCCTCCTTGAAGCTGGCCGTCTTGAAGGCGGGGCGCGGGTCGCGGCCCGGCTTCTCCAGCTCGCGCAGGATGTCGGTGACGGTGGGCAGGCCGAAGGCCTCGGTGACGAACTCGTCCGGGCGCAGGGAGCGCAGGACGGAGGTGTTGCCGATCAGCGCGGCGACCTCGCCGCCCGAGCTCTTGCCCATGGCCCGCACCACCGGGTAGGCCTCGGGGTGCACCGCGGAGGAGTCGAGCGGGTCGTCGCCGCCGCGGATGCGCAGGAAGCCCGCGCACTGCTCGTACGCCTTGGGGCCGAGGCGGGCCACGTCCTTGAGGCCCTTGCGGCTGCGGAAGGGGCCGTTGGCGTCGCGGTGGGACACGATGTTCTCGGCGAGCGTGCCGCTGATGCCCGAGACCCGCGACAGCAGCGGCGCGGAGGCGGTGTTGACGTCCACGCCCACGCCGTTGACGCAGTCCTCGACGACCGCGTCGAGGGAGCGGGAGAGCTTCACCTCGGACAGGTCGTGCTGGTACTGGCCGACGCCGATGGACTTCGGGTCGATCTTGACGAGTTCGGCGAGCGGGTCCTGGAGGCGGCGGGCGATGGAGACGGCGCCGCGCAGCGACACGTCCATGCCGGGCAGTTCCTGCGAGGCGAAGGCGGAGGCCGAGTACACGGAGGCACCGGCCTCGGAGACCATCACCTTGGTGAGCCCGAGCTCGGGGTGGCGGGTGATGAGGTCCCCGGCCAGCTTGTCGGTCTCGCGGGAGGCCGTGCCGTTGCCGATGGCGACCAGCTCGACGCCGTGCTCCTTCGCCAGGCGGGCGAGGGTGGCCAGCGACTGGTCCCACTTGTTGGCGGGAACGTGCGGGTGGATCACGTCCGTGGCGACGACCTTGCCGGTGGCGTCGACGACGGCGACCTTCACGCCGGTGCGGAAGCCGGGGTCGAGCCCGAGGGTGGCGCGGGTGCCGGCGGGGGCGGCGAGCAGCAGGTCGCGGAGGTTGGCCGCGAAGACCCGTACCGCCTCGTCCTCGGCGGCGGCGCGCAGCCGGGTCCGCAGGTCGATGCCGAGGTGCACCTGGATCTTGGTGCGCCAGGCCCAGCGGACGGTGTCGGCCAGCCACTTGTCGCCGGGCCGGGCCCGGTCGGCGATGCCGAAGCGGCGGGCGATCCGCCCCTCGTAGGTGGAGGGACCGGGGGTCTCCGAGGGCTCCTCGGGCTCCAGGTCCAGGCTGAGCACCTCCTCCTTCTCGCCGCGCAGCATGGCGAGGACGCGGTGGGAGGGGAGGGCGGTGAAGGGCTCGGCGAAGTCGAAGTAGTCGGAGAACTTCGCCCCCGCCTCCTCCTTGCCCTCGCGGACCTTCGCGGCGAGCCGGCCGCGGCCCCACATGCGCTCGCGGAGCTCGCCGATCAGGTCGGCGTCCTCGGCGAACCTCTCGGTGAGGATGGCGCGGGCGCCCTCCAGGGCGGCCGCCGGGTCGGCGACGCCCTTGTCCGCGTCGACGAACGCGGCCGCGGCGGCGGCCGGTTCGACGGAGGGGTCGGCCAGCAGCCCCTCGGCGAGGGGCTCCAGGCCGGCCTCGCGGGCGATCTGGGCCTTGGTGCGGCGCTTGGGCTTGAAGGGGAGGTAGATGTCCTCCAGCCGGGCCTTGGTGTCGGCCGCGTTGATCCGGGCCTCCAGCTCGGCGTCGAGCTTGCCCTGCTCCCGTACGGAGTCGAGGATCGCGGCGCGGCGGTCCTCCAGCTCGCGCAGGTAGCGCAGCCGCTCCTCCAGGGTGCGCAGCTGGGCGTCGTCGAGCATCTCGGTCGCTTCCTTGCGGTAGCGCGCGATGAACGGCACGGTGGAGCCGCCGTCGAGCAGCTCGACGGCGGCCTTGACCTGCCGTTCCCGTACGCCGAGCTCCTCGGCGATCCTGCCTTCGATGGACATCGTCGTCACTGCCGTCCCGCCTGCCTTCGTGCCTTCGTGCGTGTGCGTGGAAGGCTGCCAATTGTGGCAGGTGCCGGTGACGGCGGCGGGGAGCCCCTCAGCCCTTTCCGAAGAGGTCGGGCGGGAAGGCCCCGGCGGCGATGGCCTGCTGGACGACGGCGCCGCCGAGCGCGTGGAGCCGGGCGACGCCTTCCGCACCGAGGTGCTCGTACGGGGCGGCGTCCAGGCGGTCGGTCTCGGTCTCCAGCCGTTCGCGCAGGGCGCGGCCCTCCTCGGTGAGGTCCCCGGCGGCGTCGAGGACCCCGCGGTCGCGGAGCCGGTCGGCGGCGGCGTCGAGGTCGGACTGCTCCCAGCCGCGGATGCTCTTGACCCACTTCGCGGTCATGCCGCGGCCGGTGGCGGTGTGGCTGACGAGCGCCTCCAGCGGGTCGAGGCCGGTGAGGAGGAGCGCGGCGAGGTGCCCGTCGCCGCGGTGCTCGCGCAGGAGGGTGGTGGCGTGCCAGAGCCGCAGGTGGGGCTCCTCGGGGACGGGGAGGTCGGCGTGGGCGGCGTACAGGGTCCGGCCGTGCCGGGTGCAGGCCTCGGTGGCGCGCAGGGCGAGTTCGGCGGCTTCGGCGAGCTCGGCCGAGGCGATGGTCTCGGGGCCGAGGAGCCGGCGCAGGGTGCGGTCGGCGGCGCGCAGGCGGGCGGCGAGGACCTGCTCGGGGGTGGTGGTGTCCCAGACGGCGGGGAGGTGCCGGGTGACGAGGTCGTGGCGGTAGTTGTAGAACGTCGCGGTGACCACGCCGGGGCCGACGGCGCCCATGGCCGCGGAGCGGCTGGCGAGGTTGACCGCCACGCGGTGGGTGACTCCGAGCGCGCCGAGCTCCTCGAAGATCTCGGGGGAGAAGTAGCTGGTCGCGTGGAGGGGGTTGACGGCGGCGTGCCAGGTCCGTCGCGCGGCGTGCGGTTCGATCGTCATGGCGGCACCTTACCGACTGGTTGGTATGCCACCTAGCCCTCCCGGGGTACGGGCACCGGTGCGCGGGGCTGTGCACAGCCCGCGCAGGGGGCACCTCCCAGCGGTAGCTGGGGGAGTTTGAGCGCACGGGCGCGGAGCGCACGTACGGGGTCCGGGGCCCGCCCCGGGAAACGGAGAAAGGGCGGGGCGGGGAGACGCCCCGCGCAGCGGCCCCCCCCCCCCCCCCCCCCCCC
>NZ_JBFBGN010000188.1:0-10373 GCF_040684675.1 Streptomyces sp. NPDC089915
GCCCTGGAGGCCCTCGGCCTGTTCGCCGAGGGCGGCGACCCGGCGCGCGTGGTGCGCGGCACGGCCGCCGGCCCGGCCGGCCCGGTCGTCTTCGTCTTCCCCGGCCAGGGTTCGCAGTGGGCGGGCATGGGCCGGCGGCTCTACGCGGAGTCGGAGGTCTTCGCCCGCTCGGCCGACGCCTGCGCGCGGGCCCTCGCCCCGCACGTCGACTGGAACGTGGTGGACGTGCTGACCGGCGTGGAGGGCGCCGCCTCGCTGGAGCGCATCGAGGTCGTGCAGCCGGCGCTGTTCGTGATGCTGGTGTCCCTGGCCCGGATGTGGAACGCGCTGGGCGTGACCCCCGACGCGGTCGTCGGCCACTCCCAGGGCGAGATCGCCGCGGCCCACGTCGCTGGCGCCCTGACCCTGGAGGACGCGGCCCGGATCGTGGCCCTGCGCTCCCGGCTGCTCGCCGAGGTCGAGGGGGAGGGCGCCATGGCCGGCGTCCTGCTGCCCGAGGGCCGGGTGCGGGAGCTGGCGGCGCGGTGGGGCGACCGCATCGGGATCGCCGCCGTCAACGGCCCCAACTCCACGACCGTCTCGGGCGAGACCGGGGCGGTCCGGGAACTGGTCGCGGACTGCGAGGCCCGGGGCGTGCGCGCCCGGCTGATCCGGTCCACCGTCCCCGGGCACTCCCCGCTGCTGGACCGGTTCGAGGGGCCGCTGACGCAGGGCCTGGGCCCGATCACCCCCCGGCCCGCGACGGCCGCGATCCACTCGACGGTGACCGGAGGCCCGGTCGACCCGGCCGCGCTGGACACCGCCTACTGGTTCCGCAACCTGCGCCACACCGTCCGCTTCGAGGCCGCCACCCGCCGGCTCATCGAGCAGGGCCACACCACCTTCATCGAGATCAGCCCGCACCCGGTGCTCCAGGTGGCGATCGAGGAGACGGCCGAGGCGCTCGGCGCCTCGCCCGTGGTCGCCGGCACCCTGAGCAAGCACGACGGGAGCCCGGGCAGGGTCCTGGAGTCCCTGGCCCACCTGCACGTCCGCGGGGTGACCGCCGACTGGGACGCGGTGTTCGCCGGGGCCCGGCCGCGCCGGATCCCGCTGCCGGCCTACCCGTTCCGCCGGCGGAGCTACTGGCTGACCCCGCCCGGGGAGACGGACGCGGCGCGGCCGGGCGGACCCGGCGCCGCGACGGCGGTCCCGCGCTCGCGGGAGGCGGTCCTCGCCCTCGTCTGCGCCGAGACGGCGGCGCTGCTGAGCGCCGAGTTCCCGGAGCTGACGGGCGCCGCCCTCGCGGCGCGGGCGACGGAGACCTTCAAGGACCTGGGCTTCGACTCCGCCCGGGCGGTGGGGCTGCGCAACCGGCTCACGGCCGCGGCCGGGGTACGGCTCTCGGCCACCGTCGCCTTCACCCACCCCACGCCCGAGCGGCTCGCCGCCCACCTCCTCTCCCTCCTCGCGCCCGAGGAGCCCGAGGAGCGCGAGGTACCCGGGGCGCCCGAGGCGCCGCCGCAGGCGGCGGCCCGGGAGGCCGCGGGGACGGTGGAGGAGACCGTTCCCGAACATCCCAGTGACGACGACCTGTACGCGCTGATCGACGGCGGTTACGTGTAACCGCCGTCACCGCACCTGTACTTGCTGAGCAACGGTTGGGGGAGGCCCTGGTGGAGGATGTCGACAAGCTCCGCTCCTACTTGCGACGCGCCGTCGGCGACGCGCGGGAGCTGCGCGAGCGGGTGCGCGAGCTGGAGGAAGCCGCTCGCGAGCCCATCGCGGTCGTGGGGGCGGGGTGCCGCTTCCCGGGCGGGGTGACCTCTCCCGAAGGGCTGTGGCGGCTCGTGTCCGACGGCGTGGACGCCATGGGCCCGTTCCCCGAGGACCGGGGCTGGGACCTGGAGGCGCTGCACTCCGAGGACCCCGAGGCCCCCGGGACGACGTACGCGCGCGCGGGCGGGTTCCTCCCCGGCCTCGCCGAGTTCGACGCGCCCTTCTTCGGCATCAGCCCGCGCGAGGCCCTCGCCATGGACCCGCAGCAGCGGCTGATGCTGGAGACCTCCTGGGAGGCGCTGGAACGCGCCGGGATCGACCCGGCCGGGCTGCGGGGCTCCGCGACCGGGGTGTTCACCGGGATCTACTCCGTCGACTACGGCCCCCGCATGGGCGGCGCGGCGGCCGGCGAGGTCGAGGGCTACGCCCTCGCCGGGACCTACACCAGCGTGGCCTCCGGACGCGTGGCGTACGTCCTGGGGCTGGAGGGCCCCGCGGTCTCCACCGACACCGCCTGCTCCTCCTCCCTCGTCGCCGTCCACCAGGCCGTCCGCTCCCTGCGCTCCGGCGAGTGCTCCCTCGCCCTGGCCGGCGGGGTCTCGACGATGCCCACCCCGGGCGTCCTCGTGGAACTCGGGCGCCAGCGCGGCCTGTCGGCCGACGGACGGTGCAAGGCCTTCGCCGACGCGGCGGACGGCACCGGCTTCTCCGAGGGCGCGGGCGTCCTCGTCCTCGAACGCCTCTCGGACGCGCTGCGCCACGGGCGCCGCGTCCTCGCGGTGATCCGGGGCTCGGCCGTCAACCAGGACGGGGCCTCCAACGGGCTGACCGCACCGAACGGCCTGGCCCAGGAGAAGGTCGTCCGGGCGGCCCTGGCCGACGCCGGACTCTCCGCCGCGGACGTGGACGCGGTCGAGGCCCACGGCACCGGAACCACCCTGGGCGACCCCCTGGAGGCGGAGGCGCTGCTGGCCTCCTACGGACAGGACCGGGACCCGGACGGCCCGCTGTGGCTGGGCTCGCTGAAGTCGAACATCGGCCACACCCAGGCCGCCGCCGGCGTCGGCGGGATGATCAAGATGATCATGGCGCTGCGCCACGGGGTGCTGCCCGCCACCCTGCACGTCGACCGCCCCTCGCGCCACGTGGACTGGGAATCCGGCGCGGTCCGCCTGCTCACCGAGGCCAGGCCGTGGACCGGCGCGCCCGGGCGGCCCCGGCGGGCCGGCGTCTCCGCGTTCGGGATCAGCGGCACCAACGCCCACCTGATCCTCGAACAGGCCCCCGAAGAACAGGCCCCCGAACCGGCTCCCGGCGAGGCCGGCGCCCCCGCGCCCGCCGACACCCCCCGCTCGCTGCCCTGGGTGCTGTCGGCCCGCTCGCCGGAGGCCCTGCGGGAGCAGGCCCTGCGGCTGCGGGACCACGTGGCCGCCGACCCGGAGCTGCCGCTCGCCGGCGTGGGCCGGGCCCTGCTGGCCACCCGCTCGCTCTTCGACCACCGCCGGGTGGTCGTCGGCGACGGCCGCGAGGGGCTGCTCGCCGCCCTGACGGCCGCCGCCGAGGGCGACGGCGGCGACGGCGCGCCCTCCGGTCCCGCCCGGCCCGTGGGCAGGACGGTGTTCGTCTTCCCCGGCCAGGGCTCCCAGTGGGTGGGCATGGGCCGGGAACTGTGGGAGACCTCACCGGTGTTCGCGCGCCGGATGGGCGAGTGCGCCGACGCGCTCGCCCCGCACGTCGACTGGTCCCTGCACGAGGTCCTCGGCGACGAGGCGGCGCTGGAGCGGGTGGACGTCGTCCAGCCCGTGCTGTGGGCCGTGATGGTCTCGCTGGCCGAGCTGTGGCGCTCGTACGGGGTCCACCCCGAGGCCGTGGTGGGCCACTCGCAGGGGGAGATCGCCGCCGCCTGCGTCGCGGGCGCCCTCTCGGTCGAGGACGCCGCCAAGGTGGTGGCGCTGCGGTCCAAGGCGATCCTGGCCCTCTCCGGACTCGGCGGCATGGTGTCCGTCGAACTCCCGGCGGAGGCCGTCCGCGCCCGCCTCACCGACGGCCTGTCCGTCGCGGCCGTCAACGGCCCCTCCTCCGCCGTGGTCTCCGGGGACGTGGCCGCACTGGACGCGCTGCGGGCCGCCTGCGAGGCCGACGGGATCCGCACCCGCCGCGTCCCCGTCGACTACGCCTCCCACTCGGCCCACGTCGAGGCGATCCGCGACGAGCTGGGACGTCTGCTCGCGGACCTCAAACCCCGCCCGGCACAGGTCCCGTTCCTCTCGACCGTGACCGCCGGCTGGCTGGACACCACCGCCCTGGACGCCGCGTACTGGTACACCAACCTGCGCAACACCGTCCGCTTCGAGGAGGCGACCCGGACCCTGGCCGCCGAGGGCTTCCGCTGGTTCGTCGAGGCCTCCGCCCACCCCGTCCTGACCTTCGGCGTCGAGCAGACCCTCGACGACGCGGGCGCCGACGCCCTCGCCGTGGGCACCCTGCGCCGGGGCGACGGCGGCCTCGCCCGCTTCCACCGCTCGGCCGCCGAGGCCTTCACCGCCGGCGCCCCGGTGACCTGGGAGAGCGCCTTCCCGGCCGGCGACGGCCCGTTCACCGAACTGCCCACCTACGCCTTCCAGCGCCAGCGCTACTGGCTGGGCACCCCCGCCGAGGGCACCGGAGCGAGCACCTCCGACCACCCGCTGCTCGACGCCGTCGTCGACCTGCCCGCGGGCCCCGGCGCCACCGGCGGCGTCGCGGGCGCCGGCCGCCTCTCCCTGGAACGCCACCCCTGGCTCGCCGGCCACACCGTCCACGGCGCCGCCCTGGTACCGGCCCCCGTCCTGCTGGAACTGGCCCTCTGGGCCGCCCACCGCGCGGGCGGGGACGCCGTCGCCGAACTCACCCTGGAAACCCCGCTGGTGCTGCCCCGCACGGGCGAGCGCGAGATCCGCGTGCTCGTCGACGACGAGGGGAGCATCACCGTCCACTCCCGGGGCGGGGGAGAGGCGGACTGGACCCGCAACGCCGTCGGCGCCGTCGGAACCGGCCCCGCACCCGGCCGCCCCGAGGACCTCCCCGCCGTCTGGCCCCCGGCCGGCGCGGTCCCCGTCCCCGTCGAGGAGGAGTACGCGCGCCTGGCCGTCCTCGGCTTCCGCCACGGGCCCCTCTTCCGCGGGCTGCGCACGGTGTGGCGCGACGGCGACGTCCTCCTCGCGGAGGCCGAACTGCCCGCCGCCGACGGCGCGGGCGGCCGCTACCGCCTCCACCCGGCGCTGCTGCACGCCGCGCTCCTGCCGGCCGGCCTCGGCGGGTCCACCGACGCCTCCCGGCCCGAAGGCCTGCTGCCCCGCCGCTGCACCGGCCTGCGCCTCGAACAGGCCGGACCGGGCGTCCTGCGCGTCCGCCTCGCGCCCGCCGGGGAGAACACCCTCTCCCTGACCCTCGCGGACGGCGCCGGCGCCCCCCTCGGCGGCATCGAGGCGCTCACCCTGCACCCCGCCGACATCGGGGAGCTGACCGCCCTGGGCTTCGACCACCACGACTCCCTGTTCCGGGTGGACTGGACCCCCCGCCCCCTGCCCGCCGCCCCGGTACCCGCCCCGTACGCGGTCCTGGGCACCCCCGACGGGATCCCCGCAGCCGGGGACGAGCACGCCCTCCCCTTCGCGGACCTGGGCGAACTCGCCGCCTCGGCCGGGCCGGTGCCCCCCGTCGTCCTCGCCACCGCCGATCCCATCGCCGACACCGACACCGACACCGACGCCGACGGCGCCGACACGCCCGCCCGCGTCGAGCGGGCCCTGCACTCCGTGCTGCGCCGCACCCGGGAGTGGCTCGCCGACGACCGGTTCGCCGGCTCCCGCCTGGCCTTCGTGACCCGCGACGCGGTCCGCGCCGGCCCGGCGGAGTCCGCCGACCCGGCCGCGGCCGCCGTCTGGGGCTTCGTCCGCAGCGCGCAGACCGAGAACCCGGGCCGCTTCACCCTCGTCGACACCGACGGCACGCCCGCCTCCCTCGCCGCCCTCCCGGCGGCGGCCGCCTCCGGCGCGCCCCAGATCCGGCTCCGCGCCGGGGAGCCGGCCGTCCCGGCCCTGGCCCGCGCCGAGGCCTCCGGCGCGCCGGACGGCGTACCGGCCCTCGGCACCGGCACCGTCCTGATCACCGGCGGCACCGGCGGCCTGGGCGCGAAGCTCGCCCGCCACCTCGTGGAGCGGCACGGCGTGCGCCGGCTGCTGCTGGCCGGCCGGCGGGGCCCCGAGGCCCCGGCGGCGGCCGCGCTGAGCGCGGAGCTCACCGGGGCGGGAGCGCACGTGGACGTCGTCGCCTGCGACGTCGCCGACCGCGACTCCGTCGCCGCGCTCCTCGCCGCCGTCCCCGCCGGCCACCCGCTGAGCGCGGTGGTCCACTGTGCCGGTGTGCTGGCCGACGGGGTCGTCGAGACGCTGACCGAGGACCGCGTGGCGGAGGTCCTCGCGCCGAAGGTCCGCGGCGCCTGGCACCTGCACGAGCTGACCCGGCACCTGGACCTGTCCGCGTTCGTGCTGTTCTCCTCCGTCGCGAGCGTCCTCGGCACCGCCGGACAGGCCGGCTACGCGGCGGCCAACGGGTTCCTCAACGGCCTCGCGGAGGCCCGCCGGGCCGCCGGACTGCCCGCCACCTCCCTGTGCTGGGGCTTCTGGGCCGAGCGCAGCGAGATGGTCGCCGACCTCGCCGACACCGACGTCGCACGCCTGCGCGGCCAGGGCGTCCTGCCGCTGGCCTCGTCGGACGGGCTCGCCCTCTTCGACCTGGCCCTCTCGCTGGACGAGCCCGTCCTGGTCCCGGCCCGGCTGGACCCCGCCACCCCCGGCGCGGTCTCCCCGCTGCTCGCCGCGCTGGGCGGCGCCCCCGCCGGCCCGGCGGACGGCGGCCCCGCCGAACCGGCCCTGGCGCAGCGGCTCGCGTCCCTGCCCGAGGAGGAGGCACGGGCGGCGCTCCTGGACGCGGTCCGGACGCAGACCGCGCTGGTCCTCGGCCACCGCGACACCGCCCGGATCGGCCCGCACGCCGCGTTCAAGCAGCTCGGGCTCGACTCCCTCACCGCCCTGGAACTGCGCAACAAGCTGTCGGCGGTGACCGGTCTGAAGCTGTCCGCCACGATCGTCTTCGACCACCCGAACCCGGCCGCCCTGGCGCAGTTCCTGCTCGCGGGCCTCGTCTTCGACACGGCGGCCCCGCCGTCCCCGGCCGACTCCCTCGCCCAGGAGATCGAACGGCTGGGCGCCCGGCTGGAGGAGGCCTTCCTCCGGCTCGAAGCGGCGGACCGCACCACCATTTCCACTCTGCTCGGCGAGCTGCAGGGCCGAGTCCGTTCGATGGCGGGCGCCGGTTCACCGGTCGCCATCGTCGACCAGATCACTTCGGCCTCAGCGGGAGAGCTCCTCGCGCTGCTGGACAAAGAGCTCGGCTAGGGAGAGCGATGACGAACGACAACAGCGCCGAGGTCCTCGAATACCTCAGGCGGACGTCGATCGAGCTGATCGAGACGCGCAAACGCCTCCAGGAGCTGACGGACGCCGCCGCCGAGCCCATCGCGGTGGTCGGCGTCGCCTGCCGCTACCCGGGCGGCGTCGGCTCCCCCGAGGAGCTGTGGGACCTCGTCAGCGCCGGCGCCGACGTGGTCTCGGACTTCCCGCAGGACCGCCACTGGGACCTGGAGGGCCTCTACGACCCCGACCCCGACCGGCCGGGCACCTGCTACACCCGCTCCGGCGGGTTCCTGGACGGGGCCGGCGACTTCGACGCCGAGTTCTTCGAGATCAACCCGCGCGAGGCGCTGGCCGCCGACCCGCAGCAGCGGCTGCTCCTGGAGACCTCGTGGGAGTCGCTGGAGCGGGCCGGCATCGACCCGCACGCCCTGCGCGGCAGCGACACCGGCGTCTTCGCCGGCATCGCGTACTTCGGCTACGGCAACCACCACTTCACCCCCGAGGCCATCTCGGGCTACGCCCAGACCGGCTCCCTGCTGAGCGTGGCCTCGGGCCGGGTGGCGTACGCGCTGGGCCTGGAGGGTCCGGCCGTCTCCACCGACACGGCCTGCTCCTCCTCGCTGGTGACCGTGCACCAGGCCGTGCAGTCCCTGCGCCAGGGCGAGTGCTCCCTCGCGCTGGCCGGCGGGGTCACCGTCATGGCGACCCCGCAGGTGTTCCGGGAGTTCGCCCGCCAGCGCGGCCTGTCGGCGGACGGCCGGTGCAAGGCGTTCGCCGACGCCGCCGACGGCACCGGATTCGCCGAGGGCGCCGGCATGCTCGTCCTCGAACGGCTCTCCGACGCACGCCGGAACGGCCGCCGGATCTGGGCCGTCATCCGGGGCTCCGCCGTCAACCAGGACGGCGCCTCCAACGGCCTGACCGCCCCCAGCGGCCCCGCCCAGCAGCGGGTGATCCGGGCCGCCCTGGCCAACGCCCGCGTCCAGCCGGACGAGGTCGACGTCGTGGAGGCCCACGGCACCGGCACCACCCTCGGCGACCCCATCGAGGCCCAGGCCCTCCTCGCCACCTACGGGCAGGACCGGGAGCCGGGCAACCCCCTGTGGCTGGGCTCGCTGAAGTCGAACATCGGCCACACCCAGGCCGCCGCCGGCGTCGGCGGCATCATCAAGACGATCATGGCGATGCGGCACGGCACCATGCCCGCCACCCTGCACGTGGACCGCCCCTCCACCCACGTGGACTGGTCCGCCGGCGCCGTCGAACTCCTCACCGGGGCCCGCGAGTGGACCACCGCGCCGGGCCGCCCCCGCCGGGCCGGGGTCTCCAGCTTCGGCGCCAGCGGCACCAACGCCCACCTGATCCTGGAGCAGGCCCCCGAGGAGGAGCCGGCCGAGCCCGCCGAACGGGTCCCGGCCGGGGCCGTCGGCCTGCTCCCGTGGGTGCTGTCCGCCCGCTCGGAACAGGCCCTGCGGGCCCAGGCCGGGCGGCTGCGCGCCTTCGCCGCCGACGACCCCGGGGCCGACCCCGCCGCCGTCGCCGCCTCCCTGGTGTCCGCCCGTGCCGCCTTCGAACACCGCGCGGTCGTCCTCGGCCGGACCCGCGAGGGCCTGCTGGACGCCCTCACCGCCCTCGCCGAGGGCGCGGAGAGCCCCGCCGTGGTGCGCGGCACCACCGCCGAGGCCGGCGGCACCGTCTTCATGTTCCCCGGCCAGGGCGCCCGGTGGACCGGCGTCGCCCGCGAACTGTGCGCCGCCTTCCCCGTCTTCGCGCAGACCCTCGACGAGGTCTGCGCCCGCTTCGACGCGCACCTCCCCTTCCCCCTCAAGCCCCTGCTCCTGGCCGACGAGCCCGAGGGCGCCGACCGCACGGACGTCATGCAGCCCGCGCTGTTCGCCCTCCAGGTCGCCCTCTACCGGACCCTGACCCGGTTCGGCCCGCGCCCGGACCGCCTCATCGGCCACTCCGTCGGCGAGATCGCCGCCGCCCACGTGTCCGGGGCCCTCGGCCTGGACACCGCCACCCGGATCGTGGCCGCCCGCGGCCGCACCATGCAGGCCGTCACCGAACGCGGCGCCATGCTGGCCGTCCGCGTCCCCGAGGCCGAGGTCCGCGCCCTCCTCGCCCCCTACGCCCGGACCGGGATCGCCGCCGTCAACGGCCCCGACTCGACGGTCGTCTCCGGCCTGCGCGAGGAGGTCCACGACCTGCGCGACCGGCTCGTCGCCGACGGCCGCTCGGCCAAGCTCCTCCCCTTCGACCACGCCTTCCACTCCCCGCTCATGGACCCGGTCCTGGAGGAGTTCGCGGCGGCCCTCCCGGACCTCACCGCCCTCCCCGAGGGCGAGGGGCCGCGGATCCCGGTCGTCTCCACCCTCCTGGGCCGCGAGGCCACGCTCCGGGAGCTGACCTCCGCCGCGCACTGGGTGGACCACGTCCGCGCACCCGTGCGCTTCCACGAGGCCGTCTCCCACGCCCGCGCGGCCGGAGCCGGCGTCTTCGTCGAGGTCGGACCCGGCTCCACCCTCGCCGGCCTCACCAAGGACGCCTTCGCCGCCGAGGGCGCCGACGCCCGCGTCACCGCCTCCTTCCGCCGCGACCGGGGCACGGCGGAGGGCCTGGCCGCGGCCCTCGCCGAACTGCACGTCCTCGGCGCCCCCGTGGACTGGGCCGCCCTGACCGGCACGCAGCCGGCCGTGGACCTCCCCACGTACGCCTTCCAGCGCCGGCGCTACTGGCTGGACTTCCTCGCCGCCGCCGCCACCGCCGACGTGGCCTCCGCCGGCCTGTCCTCCCCGCACCACCCGCTGCTCGGCGCCCTCGTGGACCACCCCGGCACCGACGAGACCGTCTTCACCGGCCTGTGGTCCACGCGCACCCACGGCTGGCTCGCCGACCACGCCGTCTTCGACTCGGTCGTCGTCCCCGCCACCGCCTACCTGGACCTGGCGCTGTCGGTGGGCGACCGCGTCGGCTGCCCCGCCGTCGGCGAACTCTCCCTGGAGGTCCCCCTGGTCCTGCCCGACGAGGGCGAGGTCCAGGTCCGGGCCGTCGTCGGCGCGGCGGACGAGGACGGACGCCGCTCCCTGGACGTGTACGCGCGCCCCGCCGAGGACGGCGCGCACACCGGCGGCTGGACCCGGCACGCCATGGGCACCC
>NZ_JBFBGN010000189.1:0-10351 GCF_040684675.1 Streptomyces sp. NPDC089915
CGTCGGCGGGCTCGGCCCCTTCGGCGAGCGCGTCCACCGTTACGACGCCCGGCGCCACGCGCGGAGGGGGTGGTGGGGAAGGTTCTCCCCACCACCCCCTCGGGCGGATTCAGCGCAGTGCCGGGCGGGTGCTGATCAGGGTGCCGGCCGGGCCGCGGACCAGCATCGGGCGGCGGCGGAGCGCCGGTTGCGGGCCGGCCGGCCGCAAGACGTGCGCGACCAGCAGGTCCTGCACGGCCGGGCCCGCCGGGCCGGCGGTCAGCTCGTGGCCGTCGTACGCGACCACCCGCCGGTCGAACAGCAGCCCCCGGCCCGGACCCGGATCCGCCTCCACCAGGGGCACGCGCGGGCCCGTGCCGTACAGGAGGGACCGGCCGGTCCCGCCCCCGGTGCGGGCGACCACCGCCACGAGGGCGAACTCGCAGGCGCCCGGCACCGGTCCGGGCAGCCGCACCGGGACCGTCTCCCCGGCGGGCGCCACGGTCCGCACCCGGTGCAGCTCGATCAGCCGGTCCGCGTGGACGTCCAGCCACGGCCCGCCGAGGGCCCGCCGCAGCAGGACGGACAGCCCGGCCGCGAGCCGCCGGTCCGGTCCCCCGTCCGGTCCCCCGTACGGGGCGCCGGAGGCGGCCGGGGGCGCGGCGGGCGCGGCGGGGACGGACTGGAACAGCCAGTCGTCGTCCGCCGTCCAGGACATCCGCAGCCGCACGGCCGGCCCCGGCGGGCCGGAGAAGCCGGCCGCCACCACCCCCGGGACGGGGTCCAGCGCGACGAGGGCGAAGCCGTTCTCCCGCAGGGACACGGCTCAGCCCGCGGCGACGGGCGTGCGCCCGGCCGGGAGCCGGGCCAGGTCCAGGCGCTCGTCCAGGTGGCGGGCGGAGGAGTTGGCGCGCCACAGCGCCCCGCGGGCGATGCCCCGGCGCATGTAGGCGGTGTCGGCGCTCGGGATGACCACGTTGTGGAACCAGCCCGCCGCGTGCTGCGAGTCGATGGTGATGTGCAGCCGGTGGTAGGTGATCCCGACCTCCGGCAGCCCGAGGCGCTCCCAGGCCTTCACCACGTTGCGGAACCGGTCGGGCGCCAGCCACTCGGTCATCCCGAGGAAGCCGACCGCCTCCGGGTACAGGTGCCGGTAGCGGCACAGCAGCACCGCGAGGTTGCCGGAGTGCAGGTCCGTGGTGGTCATGGCGGCCTCGAGGTCCTCGCTGCGGACGTCGAAGACCTCGTAGATCTTGTTGAAGAGGTGGGTGTGCACGGCCTCGGGGTCGCCGTTGCCCATCTCGTCCCAGTAGTTGGCGGCGATCTCCATCTTGCTGGCGCCGGCCGTGCCGATCTGCATCATCGCGAGGAAGTCGTCGAAGCGGCCGTCGATCAGCGATTCCTGGATGACGTACGTGCGCAGGTCCTCCTCCCGCGCCTCGCGGTTGATGAACTCGGTGTAGTAGGGGTGCTTGAAGGCGCGGTGCCCGCGGACCCGGCCCTTGAGCCAGGACAGGAACGCCTTGGGCTCGGTGGGCGCGGACTCCAGCAGGCCGGGCTCCAGGTGGGCGTCCTCGGCCGCCAGGGTGGCGTTCTCCAGCATCCGGGTGACCTCGTGCAGCAGCACCGAGCCCTCGGCGCTCGGCCGGTCGGGGATCTGCATCACGGTCTGGTAGATGCGCGAGAGGAGGAGCTGCTGGTGGTAGTGGGCGTCCTCGCGGCCGGGGCCGGCCACGGCGGCGGCGTTCAGGTCGGTGACGGCCTCGACGATCCGGGCGCGCTCGCCGAGGAACTTGGCGTCGATCTCGTCGCCGTCGGTGGTCAGCCAGGACGAGATCTCGTCCACGAGCGCGGCGGCGTCCGTCCTGCGGAGCACGGGAACGGTGTGGTGGTCGCTGCTGGGCAACTGCGTCTCCATGTCTGTCGGGGTCGCTCGGGAAAGCGACGCCTGGTGGGGTCGCGCCGGGCTGGGGAAGGGAGGGGTCGTGCGGATCCGCCGACGGGGACCCCGGACGGCGAGGGGCCGCGAGGGGCCGGAAAAGGGCCGGATACGGTCGCGCCGCGGGTCCGTGGAGGACGGGACGGGCGCGGGAGGAGGCCCTGCCGGGCGGTGCGGGCGCCGCATGCCAAAGACACGCGCATCCCTGGTATCGGATCGGGATGCGCGTGCCTGGGACGAGCACCTGCGGAGAGGGCAGGATTCGAACCTGCGTGGGCAGAGCCCGTTCGGCGAATCGCCGGACCCCGTTCGGCCGCTTCGGGTACCTCTCCTCGGCCTTTCTCGTGCCATCAGCTTGGCACGCGGCGGCTGACGCCGGACTGATGGACATCTGAGACGGGAATTCCGCCGGCGACCCGAATCGGTCAGGGTCCCATCAGCGCCGGCTGGGATAGTGAAGGGCGATCGATCCCGAATCCCGATCCCGAATCCCGATCCCGACTTCACTTACCCAGGGAGTTTCCGTGGCCGCCGAGACCGCTAAAATCGCCGTTTCCCGTCTCTACAACGACGAGAGCGGCGAATCGCATTTCATCGACGAGACGCTGGAGGTGACGGCCCTGAATTTCGCCCCGCCCGCGCCCTCGCTGTTCGTCTCCGAGGGCATACCGGCCAAGCAGGCCGTGTACCTCTACATCCCGGAGGGGTGGTTCGGCGACTTCCACCCGGCACCGCGCCGCCAGATCATGACCCTGGTCAGCGGCCGGATGGAGTGCGGTGTCAGCGACGGCACCTGGCGCACGTTCGTGCCCGGCAACACGCAGCTGGTCGAGGACACGAAGGGCAAGGGCCACGCCACCAGGGCCCTGGAGGACTGCGTGATGATCGTCTCCCAGCTCGCCGACTGACGTAACGTCACCATACGGAAAGGGCCCGGGCCTTGAAGGCCCGGGCCCTTTCCGCGTTCTTCCGGTCAGCCCTTGACGTATCCGAAGCTCTCGGCGAGCTTTCCGCCCTCCAGGCGGTGCACGTTCACCCCGCGCACGAAGTCCTTCGGGCCCCCGCCCCAGCGCAGGGTCCAGCGGCAGACGGAGCGCTCGCCGGCCACCCAGACGTCCTCCACCTCGAAGGTCATGTGCTCGTTCCCGGCGATGGCCGTCCAGAACTGCAGACATTCGTCATAACCGACGTGCTTCGTGCCGTCCGGGGCGGGCCCGGAGTTCTCCAGCCGGCAGTTCTCGGCGAGGATCTCCTTCAGCAGGCCGGGGTCGTGCAGCTGGAATGCCTGGTTGAACTGTTCGATAACCTTGCGCGTCTGCTCGTCGGACATCGGAACTCCTCAAGTCTCATGACTCGGCACGGATGGCGGACCGTCGAACCGTCCGGACTGACCGGACCGGCCGGGGCCACAGGAGAAAGTAATACAGTCCAACGGCCCGCTGTCCAAGGCTTTGGGAGTTCCGGCCATTTCCGTCAGTCGCACGTCAGTGCCAGCCGCCTAGCTTTGTACTATGACCACAGCAGACAGTGCGCCTCTCGCATTGGCCTATCAGCAGGCCATCGAATATCTGGCGGGCCTCGCCGATCGGCCGGTGGGTGCCACTGCCGGCTCCGAACAATTGCTGAAAACGTTCGGTGGCCCGCTGCCCGCCGGGCCCGCCGACCCGGCCGGGACCATCGAGGTCATCGGCCGCGCCGTCGCGGAGGGGGGCATCCCCACCGCCAACGGCCCCCGCTACTTCGGCTACGTCACCGGCGGCACCCTGCCCGTCGCGATCGCCGCCGACTGGCTCGTGGCGGCCTACGACCAGACCGCCAGCCTCTACAACCTCTCCCCGGCCGTCGCCGTGGCCGAGGACGTGGCCGCCCGGTGGGTGCTGGAACTGCTGGGCCTGCCCGAGCACGCCTCCGTCGGCTTCCCGACCGGCTGCACCATGGCCCACCTGACCTCGCTCGCGGCCGCCCGCCACAAGCTCCTCGCCGAGGCCGGCTGGGACGTGGAACGCGAGGGCCTGGGCGGCGCGCCCGACGTGGCGATCGTCGCGGGCGCCCAGCACCACATGACCATCGACCTCGCCGCCCGCTACCTCGGCTTCGGCACCGCCCGCATCCGCAACGTCCCGGTGGACGACAAGGGCCGCATGATCCCCTCCGAACTGGAGCGCACTCTTTCCGCCCTCACCGGCCCGGTGATCGTCTGCGCCCAGATCGGCGACGTCAACTCCGGCGCCATCGACCCCGTCGGCGAGATCTGCGACATCGCCCACCGCTACGGCGCCTGGGTGCACGTCGACGGTGCCTTCGGCCTCTGGGCCGCGGCCAGCCCGAAGCTCCGCCCCCTCGTCGAGGGCGTGGAACGGGCCGACTCCTGGGCCCTGGACGCCCACAAGTGGCTCAACGTCCCCTACGACTGCGGCATCGTCGTCATCGCCCACCCCGAGGCCCACCGCGCGGCCATGCTCAACGAACGCGCCGGCTACCTCCCGCCGGGCACCGACGGCGAACGCGACGCCATCGAATGGGTCCCCGACTTCTCCCGCCGCGCCCGCAGCCTCCCCGTCTGGGCCGCCCTGCGCACCCTGGGCCGCGAGGGCGTCGCCGAACTGGTCGAACGCTGCTGCGACCACGTCCGCCACTTCGCGGACCGCCTCTCGGGCGTCCCCGGCGTGGAACTCCTCAACGACGTCGTCCTCAACCAGCTCCTGGTCCGCTTCGGCGACGACGACGAGACCACCCGCCGGGTCATCGCCCGCATCCAGTCCGGCGGCGTCTGCTGGTTCGGCGGCACCCTGTGGGAGGGCCGTGCGGCGATGCGCGTCTCAGTCGTCAACTGGCGCACCACGCGCGAGGACGTGGACCGCAGCGTGGAGGTCATCCTGGACTCCCTCAAGGCGGAACTCCCCGCCTGACCCCCCCCGCCCACCCCCGCGGCCGGCCCCGCCCCCCGGGCCGGCCGAGGGGGTGGGTGCCGGAGCCGACGGCCGTTCCCGCTCGGGCTCCCCACCGATCTCGGGGACCATGACCGCGTAGAGGGCCGAGTCGCCGGAGGGTTGTTCGTTCAGATCGCGCCGTGCGCGGGCGCCGCTGCCTCGATGCGGCGTGCCAGCTCGATGTCGTGCTCGGCGACGTATCCGCCGAGGTCGCTCGAGCTGATCGAGACCTGCACGGTCTTGTAGCCGAGTGTCGCCTCCGAGTGGTGCCCGAGGTCGTTCTGGATGGCCGCGATGTGGACGATGAACGCCGCACCCTGGACGTGCGGGACCGAGTACGACCGCGTGATCCTCCGGCCGTCCGTCGACCAGCCGCTCAGGTCCTTGACGCGCTCCTCGATCTGCTCCGCCGAAAGAGCCTCAGCCACGGTCAAACCCCCTTGCCGATGGGTGCCAGTACCTCTGCCAAGGACTGGCCGATCGGTTCAGCTTGCCACGGCGTCATGGCCGCTTCCACGGCGGTCAGTTCCCGCCGGGCCCGCTCCGACCCGGTCCTCACCACGATCCCGGCAGCCTGCCCGGCGAGCGCTACGGCCCGCTCCGGCTCACGCAGCACAGCGACGGCGACGGCATGCCGGGCCGTCCACACGCCGACGTCCCGACGCGACGTGGGTGGGGCCGCGGGGATGATCTGCTGCCACAGTCGGTCGGCTTCCCGGGCCAACCCGAGCCGTCCGTAGCAAGTGGCACGTTGCACCTCTACGTAGTGCGGAGTCCGCAGACAAGCCGTACCCCATGTCTCGACGTCCACCGCGTCGAGCAGCCGTCCGGCGCGGTCGAGCAACCCGTCCACCCGACGCCGATCGCCGAGGAGCGAGGCGCCGTGAGCCTGCTGTTGCAGTGCGAAGACCTGGATTTCCGGTGAGAGGCGCGAGGCGTCCATGAGGGCCCCTTCGCAGAGATCCGTCACTGCTGTTCCCAGACCCTGATCGGTGCGTGCCATCGCGCGGTCCACCAGCGCGCACGCTACGGCTTCCGGATCTCGGGAGCGGTGGGCCAGCTCCTGGGCGATGTCGTGGCAGCGCAGCGCCGCACCGGGGTCGCCGGCGTCGAGGTGGAGCCACGCGGCGAATGCCGCATAGTGCACCCCGATACGGGCCATGCGCTGTCGTGTGGGCTCTTCGGCCGCGTCGACGAGTTGACTGATGAGGTCGCACTGGGCGCTGATCGTGTCGATGAGGGCGCGCGGGCCGAGCAGCATGTCCGCGCGGTAATGCCCGTCGAGCTGCTGCTCGAAGTACGGGATCAGAGCCGGATCGACATGTCGTGGCGCAGGCCTCGCCGTGCTCAGCGCGGCGGCCGTCATCGTGCCGACGAAAGTCCGGCGGTCGATGGAGTCCCCCTTGCCCACCAACTGGGGGCTCTCAGCGGAGGGTGCCTGACGGCGGGACCTTCTGGCCGCTGAGGTGGCTCGGTCCAGGACCGTCGTGGGTACACCGAACACCGTCGCGAGATGGCGACGGGTCTCCGGAGTAGGGAGGCGCTTGTGGCGCTCCCAGCGCCCGATCTCGCGTGCGTCCTTCGTGACGGTGCCCGACACACGGCAGTACTCGTCGGCTACTTGCTGCTGTGTCCAACCGTGTTCGATGCGAAGCCGCCTGAGAAGTCGGCCGATGCTCTCCGCCACCATGGCGCCTCCCGTTCTGGCCCCCATTCTGGCCCCCCGAGTGGCCCGTGGGCAGGCCCCTCCAGAGGGACCGGTCGGCGCGCTTTCCTTGACGGAGGGCAGCCGCCCACAGAACCCCGGCGACCGCGCGAACGGCCCCGGGGCACGGCCAACCTGAAGGAAGCAGGCAGACCCGTGAACCGTACCGCCCGAATCCTCGGCCCGGAGCCCCCGGACAGGCTCAGCCGGCAGACCTCTCGCGGAGTGCTGAGTTTCGACGTCCCTGAAGGTGCGGGTGCCGGCCCCGCTGCGTTGAGCTTGCCCAGTGAGGATCTGCTCGACCGGGCGCTCGTCGGGTGGGAGCGGTTCCTGTGCGGCTTCTTCTCGGAGGTGTCGGATGAGTGAGCGGTACGAGGACCTGCCGCACCGGCTGCTTCGCCAGCGGGTGCGGGACATTCCGTCCGGGGTGGAGGGGGTGCTGATGGCCGTGGTCAACGAGAACGTCTCGGATGGCGGCCTGGAGCGGTGGGTGGAGCTCGCGTACATCCGGGGTGCGAACGGCCGGGAGTTCACCACCGCCGTGGGGAACGTCGAAGCCGCCTGGTCGTCCGGAGGCACTCGGTGACGGGAGGTCGGGTCCGCTCAGCGGGGCATGCGGCGCCCCAGCTCTTCGGCCCGCTCACGCAGGGCCGCAGCCCGGGCCGAGGCTCCGTCTCCCGACCGGTCGACCGTGATCGCGGCGCGTTCCGTGAGGACGAGAACCGTGGCGATGAAACCCTCCGAGAGCGCGAGCCAGATGGCGTGGCCGCTTTCCCGATGCCTGGCGAGGAGGGCGTTGACGAAGACCTCGAAGACGTCGGGGGTGATCTGGCATTCGTCGTTCTCCATCGGCCCGATGCCCGAGGGGAGTCCCAGCTCCGCCTCGAACACCGTCACCTGGCGCTGGAACATCCGGGAGGCACCGTTGGACGGGTTCCAGAGCGTCTCGTCGCCGATGTCGAAGTACTGGCTCATCGGAGCACCCTCTCAGACGCGCACCGGCTACGCGGCGGTGGGCTCCCACGTGAAGCCGTCCGGGTCCGTGAAGGTGTCGGTGGTGCCGCCGAGGACGAGGCGGTGGGAGCCCGTGCCGTCTACGGGGACGCCGAGGTCCTTGGCCAGGGCGCGGCGCTTGTAGAGGGCCAGCTTGACGGGGCTGGAGTGGCCGGGGGCGAACTCGGTGTACTTGCCGCCGAAGCTCTTGGCGACGGTCAGGCCCCGTTCGACGTAGAACTGGCGGGTGGCCTTCACGGCCTCGACGCCGAGGAGCAGGACCAGGTCGTCGATCCGGCCGGTGTCCGGGGCGGTGTTCTTCTTCTCCGAGGTGGCGATCTTCCAGATCGTGCCGTCCGGGGCCTGCACGACGCCGCTGTAGCCCCACAGGGACTTGGCGGTGGGCTTGAGGACGGTGGCGCCGGCGTCGACGGCGGCGGTGAAGAAGCCGTCGACGGTGGCCGGGTTGGACACCGTCAGGCCCAGGGTGAAGCCGCGGAAGCCGGTGGTGGGGGTCTCGGACCGACGAAGGCGGACGTGGGCGTCGACGCCGAAGGCGGCGTAGAAGAGGTGGGCCGCCTCGACGTCGGCCACCTCGAGGGTGACGGAGGAGAGGGCGGTGGGGGCGGTGGTGGGAGTCGTGGTTGCCATGGACATCACGCTACGGGCGGCACCGCGGCCGGTGCTTCTCGAATCCTGACCGGTCTCGGGAGGGTCTACTGGAGGGCCGACTCCTCGCAGCGGGCCACCCAGGCGGCGAAGGGTTCCGACGGGTCCGTGCGGCCCGCCAGGTAGGCGCGGGTGACGCGTTCCACGTAGTCCGGGAGGTCCGCCGCCGTGGTCTTCAGGCCGCGGAGCTTGCGGCCGAAGGCGCCTTCCTGGTCGGCGGCGAGGGACAGGGTGCCGCCCAGATGGATCTGGAAGCCCTCGACCTGGCGGCCGTCCTCGTCCGCGACGAGCTGGCCCTTCAGGCCGATGTCGGCGACCTGGGTGCGGGCGCAGGAGTTGGGGCAGCCGTTGAGGTTGATGTTGAGGTGGGGGAGTTCCGGTTCGGACGACAGGCGCTTCTCCAGTTCCGTGATCAGGGTTGCCGCGCGTTCCTTCGTCTCCACGATCGCCAGCTTGCAGTACTCGATCCCCGTGCAGGCCATCGTGTTGCGGCGCCAGGGGGAGGGGCGGGCCTGGAGGCCGATGTCGGCGAGGTCCTTGACCAGGGGCTCCGGGTCGGCCACGTCCAGGACCAGCAGCTTCTGGTACGGGGTGAGGCGGACCCGGCCGCTGCCGTGGGTCTCGGCCAGGTCGGCCAGGGCGGCCAGCTTGGTGCCCGAGAGGCGGCCGGCGACCGGGGCGGCGCCCACGTACGACAGGCCGTTCTTCTGCGGGTGGACGCCGATGTGGTCGATCGGGGCGGGCGGCAGCGCCGGGGCCGGGCCGTCGAGGAGGGGGCGGCCCAGGTACTCCTCCTCCAGGACGCGGCGGAACCTCTCCACCCCCCAGTCGGCGACGAGGAACTTGAGGCGGGCCCGGCCGCGCAGCCGCCGGTAGCCGTAGTCGCGGAAGAGGCGGGCCACCGCCGCCCACACGTCGGGGACGTCGGCCAGCGGGACCCACACCCCGACGTGCCGGGCGAGGATCGGGACGGTGGAGAGGCCGCCGCCCACCCACATGCCGAAACCGGGGCCGTGCTCGGGGTGGACCGCGCCCAGGAACGCCAGGTCGTTGATCTCGTACGGGACGTCCGGCAGCCAGGACACCGCCGACTTGTACTTGCGGGGCAGGTTGGAGAGGGACGGGTCGCCCACGTAGCGGGCGGCGATCTCGCGGACCGCCGGGGTCGCGTCCAGGACCTCGTCCGCGCCGACGCCCGCCACCGGGCTGCCGACGATCACGCGCGGGCAGTCCCCGCACGCCTCGGTCGTCGACAGCCCGACCTCCTCCAGCCGCCGCCAGATCGCCGGCACGTCCTCGATCCGGATCCAGTGGAACTGCACGTTCTGGCGGTCCGTGATGTCCGCGGTGTTGCGGGCGAAGCGCATCGACACGTCGGCGACCGCCCGCAGCTGGGCGGCGTCGAGGGTGCCGCCGTCGCTGCGCACCCGCATCATGAAGTGCTCGTCCTCCAGCTCCTCCGGCGCGAGCGAGCCGGTCTTCCCGCCGTCGATACCGGGCTTGCGCTGGGTGTAGAGCCCCCACCAGCGCATCCGGCCGCGCAGGTCGTCGGGGTCGATGGAGGCGAAGCCCTCGCGGGAGTAGACCCGCTCGATGCGTTCTCTGACGAGGAGGGGGTCCTCGACCGCCTTGAACTCCTCGTTGGAGTTGAGGGGGTCGTACTCGCCCAGGGCCCATTGGCCCTCCGGGCGCTTGGCGGCGGCGGGGCGCGCGGTCCTGGCGGTCCGGACCGGCGGCGCGGGGACTGTTTCCGTCATGGTCCTGCTCCTTGTCGGGGGTCGGGGGTCGGAGGTCGAGCCGTCCGGTCCTCAGGCCGTGCCGAGGGACGCCACCGGGACGATCATTCCGCTGGGCAGCCAGCTCGCGGATCCGCCGTGGTGGTGGCCGCCCCCGGCGGAGCCGTCCGCCGCGGGGCCCCCGCTGCCGGGGACGTACAGCACGGCGGCGGCGTAGAGCTTCGCGGGCGCGGGGCCCACCGTCCCGCGGGCCGCGCGCCAGGCCTCGTACCCGGCGGCGCTCGGCACCTCGCCCGGCAGCCGTCCGGCCAGCGCCGCCGCGTACTCCACCGCCGCCGGGGCGCCGGGGGAGTAGCGCAGCGGAATGAGCTGGCCCGCGCTCGGGGAGAGCAGCGGCGCG
>NZ_JBFBGN010000190.1:0-10205 GCF_040684675.1 Streptomyces sp. NPDC089915
AACGGCTCGATCACCGTCCAGGCCTGATCAGTCAGTTCATGACGTCGCACCACGAACGGAGTAACGACCAACCGACTTTGCGGACACGGCCTAGCGGATGCCGGGGCGGCGTGGATCAGCCGATCGGATGACGGGCGGGTCAGCCGGGTGAGCGGGGAGGGAGGGACGGCGGGGGGATCTCGCGCCGGGGCGGGCCGGAGCAGGATGGGGGCATGAACCCGCACGACCGACTGCTGCTCGACGCCGCCAAGGCCGGGGACACCGACGGGGTGCGCGCCGCGCTCGCCGCCGGCGCCGCTCCGGAGACCCGCGACGAGGACCTCCGCACACCGCTGCTGCTCGCCTCGCTCGGCGACCACGTCGGCGCCGCCGAGGTGCTGGTCGCCGCCGGCGCCGACCCCGACGCCCCCGACTCCCGCGAGGACACCGCCTGGCTGGTCACCGGGGTGACCGGCAGCGTCCGCATGATGCGGACCCTGCTCCCGGCCGGCCCCGACCTGACCCGGCGCAACCGGTTCGGCGGGATCTCGGTGATCCCGGCGGCCGAGCGCGGGCACGTCGCCTACGTCCGGGCGGTGCTGGCGGAGACGGACATCGACGTGGACCACGTCAACCGGCTCGGCTGGACCGCGCTGCTGGAGGCGGTGATCCTCGGCGACGGCGGCTCCCGCCACGAGGAGGTCGTCCGGCTGCTGCTCGCCGCCGGCGCGGACCCCCGGCTCGCCGACGCCGAGGGCGTGACCGCGTACGAGCACGCCGTGCGGCGCGGCTTCGACGGGCTGGTGCGGCTCCTGCGCGCGGCGCAGGAACGCCCCGGCGGTGACGGCGACGTCGATGGCGGGGGCGTGCGGTGAGCCGGCGGGCGCGGGCGCTGCTCGTCGTCGTGCCGGCCGTCGCCGCCCTGCTGGGCGGCTGCACCACGGCCGGCGCCGGGAGCGGAGCGGGCCGGACGCCGGCCGCCTCGCCCGCGCCGGCCGGGACCCCGCTGCCCGCCGGCCGTCCTACCCCCGAAGGGACCCTGCTCGTCGCCGACTTCGGCGCCGACACGGTCACCTTCGTCGATCCGCTGCGCGGTCCGGTCGGCTCCGTCGCCGTCGGCACCGCGCCGTACGGGCTGGCCGTCGGCCCGGACGGGCTCGCCTGGGTGGCCACCGCCGAGGGGGTGGCGGCCGTCGACACCCGCACCCGTGCCCGGGTGGCCCGGATCCCGTACACCACGGGCACGGGCCCGGCCGGAACCGGCGAGTACCGGGGCGGGGGCATGGGCATCGCGCTCTCGCCGGACGGCTCGCGCGCCTACGTCGGGGTCAACGTCCCCGGCGGGCGCGGCGTGCTGGAGGTGATCGACACCGCCGCCCGCAGGGTCACCGCCACCGTGCCGGTGGGCCGCCGCCCCTTCGACGTGGACGTCGCCCGCGACGGCGGTGAGGTGTACGTGACCGGCCACGACTCCTTCGACGTCACGGTGGTCGACGCCGCCACCCTCGCGCCGCGCCGGATCGAGGTGGCCCCGTACGGCACGGAGGGCGGCCTCGGCTCCTGGCTCAAACCGCACTACGCGGTCGTGCGGCCCGGGGACGGCAGGCTGCTGCTGCCCTTCGAGGGGGAGCGGCTGGCCGTGGTGGACCCGCGCAGCGGCGCGGTCTCGGTGGAACGGATGACGGCCGACACCCACCAGCACGGCGCCGCCCTCACCCCCGACGGCCGGCTGCTCGTCGTGGGCACCGGCGCCGTGGAGGAGGGCGAGGGGCCCTCCCTCACGGTCAGGTCGCCCGGCGGCGAGGAGCGCGTGTACCCGCTGGACGGCCCGCACGAGGACGTGGCGGTCTCCCGCGACGGCCGGACGGCGTACGTCACCGGCGGCTACACGCGGGACGGCTACTGGAACGGGCTGACCGTCGTCGACCTCGCCGACGGCACCAGCCGCCGCCTCCCCGCCGGCACCCGCCCCCTGGGCATCGCCGTCCTGTAGGGCCTGTCGTCAAACTCCCGTCTGCCCCCCGGGGGCCGCCGGCTCAGCCTCCCTTGAGCCGGCGGTTGATCTCCTCGCCGACGCGCCGGTTGATCTCGGCCAGCTGCTCGGGGGTGTAGGCGGTGAGGTCACCCAGGTCCGGCGGGTTGGCCTGGGGTTTGTCCTTCTTCTGGTCCTCGCGGCGTTTGAGTTCCTGCTCCTCCGGTGAGCCGGGCGCCGCGAACGCGCAGCGGATCAGGGTGCCGTCGGCGGCCTTGAGGCAGGTCGCCTCACGGCCGGCGATCTGGCCCCGGCCCTCGACCCGGTAGCGGATGTCCTGTTCGCTGCCGATCGTGGCGGTCCAGGTGGTGCCGCCGGTGGGGACGACCTCGAACACCCGGTCGTCGTTGTAGCAGCAGACGTCCCGGTACTCGGCCTTGATCAGGGCGGTGATCGCCTTCGGCGAGGACCAGGTGGGATCGAGGCGGTGCACGGTCAGGGGGGCCAGGCCGCCGCCCGCGTGGCGGGCCGGGACCGTCGCGACGGCGACGACCGAACTGGCCTCGCCCTGCGGGGTGAGGGGGGTGACGTAGACGCTGCGCCCGCTGGAGTCCCCGTAGCGCAGGGTGAACTCGGAGTCGTTCCCCTCGTTCGCCCCGTCCTCCGAGGCGTCCCAGCCGCTGCGGTCGAACCACCAGTCGGAGAAGCTGCCGACGGCGACGACCGATTCCCGCTGGCGGGCGGCGAGGCTGAGCGGATAGGACGGGCCCGGGATGCCGTCCGTGTCGGTGGTGATGGTGACCTTGCCCGTGCGGCCGTCGTAGAGCGCGACCCCGGCGGGGCGCTCGGTCACGACCAGGAGCCCGGTCTGGCGCTTGAGGGGGACGACGACGATCGGCGTGTCGCCCCGGCAGGTCACATACGCGTCGCTCGCCTCGAAGCGGACCCAGCGCTTCTGCTCGGAGATCAACCGGCCCAGGTTGTGGCCGTACCAGCCGCTGATGCGCGCGTCCGCGACGTCCACGTCGAAGGAGCAGCGCTGCTGGGAGCGGCTGGTGCCGCCGAGCGGCACGTCCTGTACGAGGCCGACCTCGTACCCGGACAGCCAGCCGCTGCGCTCGACGAGGGTGGCGAACCGGTCAGAGTCGGGCAGGTAGGTGATGTCGGCGATCTCGCCGGTGACGTCGCCCAGGTGCGGGGCGGCCTGCGCCTTGCCGACGAGGTAGGGGGCGCGGGGTGCCAGTGTGGGCACCGGATCGGTCACGATGTCCGTGGCCGCCATGTAGGACCGGTCCTGGAGGTACGCGCCGTAGACCAGCCAGGCGACGGCGAGTGCGAGACCGGCGACGGCGCCCAGGCAGCCGAGGGCTCCCGCCGCGCCGCCCGACCCTCCGCCGGTCTTGCCGAGCCGCTTGCGCACGAGCCACTGCACGGCCCACACCAGTACGACGAACGCCACCGCGAGCAGCGGCAGGGACAGCCAGGCGAAGAGCTTGCGCAGCTCCCACACCAGGACGGTGGAGTAGTACGGCGCGTACAGCGGCGCGCACGCCACCAGCACCACGACTCCCACCGGTATGCCGATCCGCAGAGCCCGTGCCATCAGCGCCTCCCCCAACGCTTGGTTCGGCTCAATTGTGGGGTGTGGGGCCGGACTTGTCATGGCCGAATGCGGATTGCCCCGCCGGGCGTCAGGCCTCCGGCCCCTCGATGGCGACGAGTTCGACCTCGAAGCCGTCCGCGTCCTCCAGGTAGGCGGCGTAGGTCGCCTCTCCCCCGGCGTACGGGTGGCTGTCGGGGAACATCAGGGTCCAGCCGTGGCGCGGCGCCTCGGCGACGAGGGCCTCGACGGCGCGGTGGTCCTCGACGTGGAACGCGAGGTGGTTCAGTCCGGGCCGGCACCGGTCGTGCTCGGCGGCCGTGAGGGCGGCGGACCGCTCGAAGACCAGGTAGGTGGCCCCGAGCCGCCAGCTGCGCCCGTCGTCCCAGCTCTGGAACGGGGTGTAGCCGAGGGCCTCCAGCAGCCATCCGAAGGAGACGGCGGCCCGCTCCAGGTCGGGGACCCAGATCTCGACGTGGTGCAGGGCGCCGGGGACGGGCCGGACATCGCGGTGCGCCTTCAACTCGTTCCCCTCGTCGGTGTTGCGGCGGTCCCGCGCATTCTAGGCGGCCCGGCCGCGCCCGGTCCCGTGAGCCGGTCGTAGGACCGAAGACGCATGGCGCGGCGGGACGGGAGGCGCGAGAGTGGGGGCATGGAACCTCTCGGCCCCGCCCGCACCGACGCCTACCTGCGCCGCCTGGGAGCGGCCCGGCCCGCCCGGCCCACCGCCGGCTCGCTGCGCGAGCTGCACCTGCGCCACCTGCGGACCGTGCCGTTCGAGAACCTGTCGATCCACCTCGGCGAGGACGTCACGCTGACCGCGGAGGCCGTCTTCGACAAGGTCGTGACCGCCGGGCGCGGCGGCATCTGCTACGAACTGAACGGCGCCTTCGCCGAGTTGCTGACCTCGCTCGGCCACCGGGTGGAACTCCTCCAGGGCCGGGTGCACGGCAAGGACGGCGCGCCGGGCATCCCCTACGACCACTTGGCGCTGCGCGTCGACGGACGCTGGCTCGCCGACGTGGGTTTCGGCGACCACAGCGCGTACCCGCTCGACCTGGACGAGCCGGGTGAGCAGAAGGACCCGGGCGGGGTGTTCCTCGTCCGGCCGGCCCCGGACGACGCGGAGCGCGGCGGTGGCGGCGACCTGGAGGTGCTGCGCGACGGCGTGCCCGTGTACCGGCTGGAGACCCGCCCCCGCGTGCTGGCCGACTTCGTGACCGGGGCCTGGTGGCACCGCACCAGCCCGGAGTCCGGCTTCACCCGGGGCCCGGTCTGCTCCCGGCTGACCGCGGACGGCGGCCGGATCACCCTGCGGGACCACACGCTCATCGCCACCTCGGCGGACGGTGGGCGCACGGAGGAGGAGCTGACGGACGACGAGGAGGTACGGGCCCTCTACCGCGCCGAGTTCGGCATCGTCCTCGACCGGCTGCCCGTGCCGCTGCACCCCCGCCCGTGAGCACGGGCCGGCGCGTCGGCCCGCCGCCGGTCAGCGGCGTGCGAGCTCCCGTTCGGCGAGCTCTCGTTCGGCGAGCTCCCGTTCGGCGAGCTCCCGTTCGCCGAGCTCCCGTTCGGCGAGCGCGCGGAAGCCGCCGGCCGGGCGGCCGGTGAGGCGTTCGACGGTGTCGGTCACCCGGTCCTCCGCCCCCTCGGCGATCGCCCGGTCCATCCCGGCCAGCATCGCGGCGAACCCGGCGGGCATCAGGCGGGCGAGCCGCTCGCGCATCTCCTCGTAGGACAGCGGGCGGTGGCGCACGGGCCGGCCGGTCACGTCCGTGAGGACGGCGGCGACGTCCGCGTGGCTCAGGGCCTCGGGCCCCGTGAGGACGAGGTCCGTGTCGGGCGCCCGTTCGTCGGTGAGGGCCCGGACGGCCACGGCCGCGATGTCGTCGGCGTCGACGAAGCCGACCCGGCCGTCGCCGGCGGCGGTGACGATGACGCCGTCCTCCCTGATGCCGCGGGCGTGCATGTGGTCGCCGGTGAAGTTCTGCATGAACCAGGACGGCCTCAGCACCGCCCACTCGTCGAAGACGCCCGGCAGGGCCGCGTGCACCCGGCCGACGGCGGGCCCGCCCTCGGGGATGGAGGAGGCGCTCAGGAGTACCGCGCGGCGTGCGCCGCGGGCGCGGGCCCGGCGCAGGAAGGGCAGGACGACGGCCTCGGGGTCGGGATCCCCGACGGGCGGGATCAGGTAGAGGCGGTCGACGCCGTCGAGGGCGGTGTCGTGGGTGTCCGGGTCGTACCAGTCGAAGCGGACCGGCTCGGCCCCGGCGACCGGGGCTCCCCCGCGGCTGGCCGCCCTGACCGGGTGGCCGGCGGCGGTCAGGAGCGCGGCGGTGCGGCCGCCGGTGGTGCCGGTGGCACCGATGACGAGGGTGGCGGGCGCGGCGGTCATCGGGCGCTCCCCGCGAACGCGGCGCCGGGGCCGAGGGCGGCGAGGGGGTTCCAGTAGTCGCGGTAGCCGGTGATGAGCCCGTCGGCGTCGAAGGTGACCACGGCGACGTACGTCATGTCGTGGGGGTCTCCGGTGCGCACCAGCCGTCCGGTGGCGCGCATCTCGACCACGAGGGTCCGGGGGTCGGCGGTCTCGTGGATCCGCAGGTCGGCCTCGGGGAAGTCGTGGAGGTCGATGTGGTCGGGATAGGGGCGCATGTAGTCGGCGACGGCCTCGCGGCCCTCCAGCCGCCGGGGCCACTCCGGGGGCGCGAACGGGAACTCCATCACCCCGTCCTCGGCCCACAGGCCGACCCACCCGGGGATGTCCCCGGCGAGCAGCAGGCGCAGGCCGTGGCGGAAGCGCTCGGCCGGGGAGGCCGGTGCGGGTGTGGGTGCGGGCGTGGATCCGGGTGCGGGTGCGGGTGCGGATCCGGCCGCGGGTGTGGATGCGGGTGCGGCTTGGGGTGCGGTTTCGGACATGGGTGTCCCTCCCTCTCGTACGCCTCGTACAATGCGGACCGTGGGTCCGCTTAGAACGATACGGACCCTGGGTCCGTTTTTCAATCGGAGGAGCCGCGTGACCGAACCCGAGCGCAAGACCCGCAAGGACGCCGCACGCAACCAGCGGGCCGTCCTGGAGGCCGCCGACGCCCTCTTCGCCCGGGCCGAGAGCCCCGAGGACCTGACGATGGCCGCCGTCGCGGCGGCCGCCGGGGTCGGCAAGGGCACGGTCTTCCGCGCCTTCGGCGACCGCGCGGGCCTGCTCCGCGCCCTCTACGAGGCCCGGCTCGAACCCGTCCGGGAGGCCGTGGAGAGCGGCCCGCCGCCGCTGGGCCCCGAGGCCCCGCCGAAGGAGCGCGCGACGGCCCTCCTCGACGCGGTCCTGTGCTTCAAGCTGGACAACCGACGCCTCGCCCTCGCCCTGGAGGCGAGCGGCTCCGGCACCCCCTACCAGGCGGAGCACTACGAGCGCTGGCACTCCCTGCTGCGGTCGGTGCTGGCCCGGATCCCGGGGCTCACCGACCCGGACTTCACCGCCCACGCCCTGCTCGCGGCCACCCGGGCCGACCTCGTCGAGCGGCTGGCCGGAGCGGAGGGCGTGCCGCGCGAGGAGCTCCGGGCCCGGCTGGCGCGCTACGCGGACCGGGTCGTCGCGGCCCCCGGCCCGGCCCCGGCGCCGGGTCCACAGTAACCGACGGGCGGGCCGGGCGTTGGGTGCGTGTGACTCTTGACGACCTGTACACCGACATCGTGGCCGAGGAAGTCGACGCGGACGCCGACGCCGGGCCCGAGCGGCTGCCGATGCTCACCTACCGCGAGGCCGTCCTCGCCCTGGCGGTCCTCGGGGCCGTCGCGGAGGGCGAGACCGGCGAGGAGGTGCGCACCACCGCGCGCGCCCTGGGCACCCGGCTCGGCATGCGCCTGCCCGCCACCTGAGCCGCCCCCGCCCGGGCGGCGCCCCGCCCGGCCGTGGACGCCGGGCGGGCCGCCGCCGGGGGGTCAGGCCGTGGCGCTCTTGATGACGGCGAACGGGGCCCCGAACGGGTCGAGCATCATCGCGAAGCGGCCCACGCCCTCGGCGTCCATGACGGGGATGATGACCGTGGCCCCCAGCTCCGAGGCCCGCGCGACCACCGGTTCGCACGCCTCGACCTCGAAGTACGGGTGCCATTCGGAGGCCGAACCGGCGTCCAGGTTGTCCTGGGCCAGCTGCAGGACGCCTCCGTGCATCGTCTCCGCTCCCCCGCCGGCGGGCCCGGCGATGCCGTACACGACACCGCCGCCCATGGGCACGTCCCGGGTCTCCCACGACAGGACCCCGCCGTAGAACCGCTTCGCGGCCTCGGCGTCGGTGGTGTACAGCTCGATCCAGCTGACGCTGCCGGGCTCGTTGACGAGTTCCAGACCGTCGGTGTCCCCGGGCTGCCACACGGCGAACTCGGCGCCCGTCGGGTCCGTGAAGCCGGCCATCCGTCCCGCCGTGAACACGTCCGCGGGCGGGAAGCGGACGCGGCCGCCCGCCTGTTCCACGGCCTTGGCGGTGGCGTCGGCGTCCACGGTGCGGAAGTACACCGTCCAGGCCGAGTCCGCGCCCTCCTCGGTCAGCGGGCCGACGGCGGCGACCGTCCGGCCCTCCTTCAGCAGGAAGCCGTAGCCCCCGGCCTCCGGCCCCGCGGAGGCGAACTCCCAGCCGAACACGCCCCCGTAGAAGGCGACGGCGGCGTCGACGTCCGGGGTGCCCAGGTCGAGCCAGTTCAGCCCGCCCGGAACCTGAGTGGAGGTCAGCATGAGGTGCTCCCGTCGCGTGCGGTGTCCTCCGGACCGGCGGCCCGGGGCCCTGGCGCCAGCCTGGCACACGGGCCGGCTCCGGAGGCGGTACGCGCCGGGGCCCTATCCTGCGGGGATGACCAAGCCGATTGAACTCGTCATATTCGACTGCGACGGGGTGCTGGTGGACAGCGAGCGCATCGCCGTGCGCGTCCAGGTCGCCCTCGGGGCCCGGCTGGGCTGGCCGCTCACCGAGGACGAGGTCGTGGACCGGTTCATCGGGCGCTCACACACCGCCATCCGGGAGCAGGTCGCGGAGCGGCTCGGCGAGGAGACCGCGGCGGTGTGGGCCGAGGGTTTCGAGGAGCTCCACCGCGAGGCCGTGGACGCCGGCCTCGCCCCCGTCGACGGGCTGCCGGAGGCCCTCGACGCCCTGACCCTGCCCACCTGTGTCGCCTCCAGCGGCTCCCACGACAAGATGCGGCACACCCTCGGGCGGACCGGGCTCTACGAGCGGTTCGCCGGCCGTATCCACAGCGCGAGCGAGGTCGCGCACGGCAAGCCGGCCCCCGATCTGTTCCTGCACGCCGCCCGGCGGATGGGCGTGGACCCGGCGGCCTGCGTCGTGGTCGAGGACAGCCGGCCCGGCGTCCTCGCCGCCCGCGCGGCCGGCATGCGCTCCCTCGGCTACGCGGGCGGCCTGACCCCCGCCCGGCTGCTGGAGGGCCCGGGCACCACGGTCTTCCACGACATGCGCGAACTGCCCGCGCTCATCGCGGGGCTGTAGCCGTTCCGGGACGGTAGCCGTTCCGGGGCGGGGGTGGAGTCCGTTCGGCCGACCGGCGGCACGTCGCGCGCCGCGCGCTCCCCGGCGTTCCGTCCATCTGATGATCGCCCGGCGAATGCGCATGCACGATCGAAAGGCTCACGCCCCATGTCTCTCGCCACCTGGGCGGACATCGCCGCTGCCCGTAGGCAGTTGGCCGCCGGAGCAGTCGTCCTCGGACTCTCCCTCACCCTGGCCCTTCCTACCGTGGCCCAGGCTTCGACGAACCCCTTCGGCGGCTCCGACGGCCGCTCCGAGGGGAAGGTCGTCACACAGGCCGACCAGCACGTCCACGCGGGTCCGACGACCGATGCCGCGAAGATCGGCAGCCGCAAGGGCGGCACCCGCGTGGGACTGCGGTGCAAGGTGCGCGGCAAGGAGGTGGACGGGAACGACATCTGGTACCGGCTCGCCGACGACGAGGGCTGGATGGCGGCCCGGTACGTGAAGAACCACCACCCGGTGCCGTGGTGCCCCGTCAAGCCGCCGCACGGCAAGGGCGAGAAGGGCGATCGCGGGGAGCCCGGCCCCAAGGGCGACAAGGGCGACCCCGGCCCGGCCGGGCCCAAGGGGGACCCGGGCGAACGCGGCCCGGCGGGGGTGAAGGGAGACCCCGGGGGAGCGGGGGCCCTCGGGGCCCGCGGGCCAGACCGGTGAACGGGGCCCGGCCGGAACCAAGGGCGACACCGGGGAGCGCGGCCCCGCCGGGACCAAGGGCGAGGCAGGGGACCGGGGCCCGGCTGGGGCCAAGGGGGACACCGGCGAACGCGGCCCCGCCGGGCCACAGGGGGATCCCGGCGATCGTGGCCCCGCCGGGCCACAGGGAGACCCCGGCGGGCGCGGACCGGCCGGCGCCAAGGGCGGCGCGGGGGAACGGGGTCCCGCAGGGCCCAAGGGCGATGCGGGACGTGACGGCGCCCCGGGCCCGGCCGGGCCCGCAGGGCCCAGGGGCGAACGGGGCCAGGACGGGGACCCGGGCGCCGAGGGAGCACCGGGTGAACGGGGTCCCGCCGGTGCCAAGGGGGACACCGGTGAACGGGGTCCCGCCGGCGCCAAGGGCGACACCGGAGAGCGGGGTCCCGCAGGGCCCAAGGGCGACCAGGGGCCGGAGGGTGCGCCGG
>NZ_JBFBGN010000191.1:0-9971 GCF_040684675.1 Streptomyces sp. NPDC089915
GGCCGGCACCCGCACGGCACCCGCACGGCACCCGCACGGCACCCGGACCGCACCCCCCACCCGCGGCGGCCTTCCGCGGACCCCGGCATGGTGCCCTACCGGGCGGTAGGGCACCATGGGCCGCCACACCCGCTCACGCCGGAGGAACACCCATGGCCGCCACCCCCAAGCCGGAGACCCTCGCCGCCTTCGAGGCCGCCAAGGGGTTCATGCCCGTCGGCGAGGGCCTCGCGCTCCACGCGGCCGCCTCCGGCGCCGCCGCGCTCGGGCTCCCGCTGCTGGAGGTCGGCACGTACTGCGGGCGCTCCACGATCCTGCTGGCCGACGCCGCCCGCGAGGCGGGGGTGGCCGCGATCACCGTCGACCACCACCGGGGCAGCGAGGAGCAGCAGCCCGGCTGGGAGTACCACGACCCGACGGTCGTGGACCCGGAGATCGGGCTGATGGACACCCTCCCCACCTTCCGCCGCACCCTCCACCGGGCCGGTCTGGAGGAGCACGTCATCGCGATCGTGGGCCGCTCCCCGCAGGTCGCGGCCACCTGGGGCGGCAAGCTCGGCTTCGTCTTCATCGACGGCGGCCACACCGACGAGCACGCCGCCGGCGACTACGAGGGCTGGGCCCCGCACCTGGCGGTCGGCGGCACCCTGGTCATCCACGACGTGTTCCCGGACCCGGCCGACGGCGGCCAGGCCCCGTACCGGATCTACCTGCGCGCCCTGGCCTCCGGCGCCTTCGAGGAGATCTCGGTGACGGACTCCCTCCGCGTCCTGCGCCGCACCGGCGAAGGCGTCTGAGGCGGCTCTTCCGGATCTTGCCGGGCCTACAGGCCGACAATCGGACCACGCCCTCGGATGGCTCAGGGTGCGGACGGGCACCGGCCGGGCGTTCTAGCATCGCGACGTGCGCTACGACGACAGCCCCCCGCCGCCCGAGTCCGCCTCCTCCATCAGCCCCGACCGGCCCTGGTTCGCGCGCCGGCCCGCCCTCGCGGTGGCGCTCGCGGCGCTGGCCCCGACCTGTCTGGCGGGCTGGGTGCTGACCCAGGTGCTGTCCGGCCCGGCCTCCGGCGCCCCGCAGCCTGCGGCGGCTCCGCTCGCCGCCTCCTCACCGGCGGCCGCGGCGGACGCCAAGCCCAGCGCCTCCGCGGCCTCCCCGGCCGCCTCCCGGGCGGCCGCCCCCGCCAAGGGCCCGCTGACCGGCCGGACCGTAGTGATCGACCCCGGGCACAACACGGGGAACTTCAAGCACGGCCGGGAGATCGACCAGCAGGTGGACATCGGCACCAACCGCAAGGAGTGCGACACCACCGGCACCACCACCAACTCCGGCTACATGGAGGCCGAGTTCTCCCTCGACGTCTCCCACCGGGCGCGCGCCCTGCTGGAGGCCAAGGGCGCCAAGGTGGTCCTGACCCACGACGGCGAGCGCCCCTGGGGCCCCTGCATCGACGAGCGGGCCCGGATCGGCAACCAGGCCACGGCCGACGCCGTGGTCTCCGTCCACGCCGACGGGGCTTCCGCCGGGAACCGGGGCTTCCACGTCATCCTCCCGGCCCGGGTCAAGGGCGGCAGCGCCGACACCGCGAAGATCGTCGGCCCCTCCCGCGACCTCGGCGAGCGCATCGCCTCCAACTTCGCCCGCGCCACCGGCTCCTCCCCCGCCAACTACCTCGGCAGCGGAACCGGACTGGTCGTCCGCGACGATCTGGGCGGGCTCAATCTGTCGACCCGGCCCAAGGTGTTCGTCGAATGCGGCAACATGCGTGACGACAAGGACGCGGCGCAGCTGATGAGTCCGGAGTGGCGGCAGAAGGCGGCCCAGGGCATCGCGGACGGCATCACCGGCTTCCTGGGCGGGTAGCCCTCCCGGGGCCGGCGCCCCGCCGCCCCCGGTCCTCTCGGCCGCGGAAACCTCCGTACCATGGGGGCGCCCGATCCGCCCCTGCCAAGACCGAGAAGGACACCAGAGACGTGAACATCCGCTCCCTCACTCGAGGCGACGGCGTGGTGATCGGAGCAGCGGCGCTGCTGTTCATCGCCTCGTTCCTCGACTTCTACTCCGTGACCGGCGCCGACCTCCCGAGTGCCTGGGACACCGACTCCTACGGGCTGGTCCTCCCGGCCATCTTCCTGACCGGCTTCATCGCGGCGGGCCTGCTCATCGGGGCCCGCTTCCAGCCCGAGGGCCGCAAGGTCGGCGGGCTGACCCTGACGGCCTGGGGCTCCGCGCTGGCCGTCGCCGCCGCCTGGAACGCCCTGTGGTCCCTGATCACCATGCCCGCGCGCGCCGATCTCGGCGTCGGCAGCATCCTGGCGTTCCTCTCCACGCTCGCCCTGGCCGGCGTGGCCGTCGCCGGGGGGAAGATCCCCGCGCTCGCCGGGCCGCTCGTCCCGGAGCCCAAGCCCGTCGCCGCCCAGCCGTACGGGGGCCAGCCCGGCAGCGGCTACGGCTACCCGGGCGGCCAGCAGCCGCAGGGCTACGGGGCCACCCCGCAGCCGGCCCCGCCGTACGGGGGCGCCCCGCAGGAGCCCGCCGCCGCGGGGTTCCCGGCGGAGGAGTTCACGCCGTTCTGGTTCGCGGTGCCGGTGGCCCGGCCCCTCTTCCCCGAGGACGGCTCCCCCACCCCGATCACGGAGCTCGCGCCGGGCACCTGGTACCTGGCCGTCGACCAGCGCGGCCCGTCAGCGCTGATCGCCCAGACGCAGGACGGCCGCCGCGGCGTCCTGAACGACACCTCGGGCATCCAGCGCGGCTGATCCCGCGCGCCCGCGAGCGTACGGCCCCCCGCCCACCCGGGCGGGGGGCCGTCGCACTTCCCGGCGGGGCCCGCGTGCCCTACAGTCGCCCGGACCAAGGATCTGACGATGCGTCAGCTCCATTGTCCGGCCATCCCCGGGCACCGGCAGCGCGGAGGGACCGTACATGCGCCTCGGACTCGCACTCGGCTACTGGGGCCGCGGCCCCGGCCCGTCCCACCTCGATCTCGCCACCGAGGCCGAACGCCTGGGCTACGACTCGGTGTGGACCGCCGAGGCCTGGGGCTCCGACGCCTTCACCCCGCTCACCTGGATCGCCGCGCACACCTCCCGCATCCGCCTGGGCACCGCCATCGCGCAGATGGCCGCCCGCAGCCCGACCGCCACCGCCATGCACGCCCTCACCCTGGACCACCTCTCCGGCGGCCGGATGATGCTGGGCCTGGGGCTGTCCGGGCCCCAGGTGGTGGAGGGCTGGTACGGGCGCCCGTTCCCCGCGAGCCCGCTCACCGCCACCCGCGAGTACGTCGACGTCGTCCGCCAGGTGCTGCGGCGCGAGGGCCCGGTCACGCTGGACGGCCGCTTCCACTCGCACCCCTACCGGGGGGAGGACGGCACCGGGCTCGGCAAACCCCTCAAGCCGATCACCCACCCGCTGCGCGCGGACCTCCCGCTGCTGCTGGGGGCCGAGGGCCCGAAGAACATCGCCCAGACGACCCGGATCGCGGACGGCTGGCTGCCGCTGTACTGGTCCCCCACCCGCACGGACGTCTACCGGGCCTCCCTCACCGACCTCCCCGAGGGGTTCATGATCGCGCCGATGGTCCGGGCCCACGTCTGCGAGGACGTCGCCGAGGGGCTGCTCCCGGTCAAGGCGATGCTGGGCTTCTACATCGGCGGCATGGGCCACTCGGCCCGCAACTTCCACGCCGACCTCATGGCCCGCATGGGGTACGAGGCCGAGGCCCGGCGGATCCAGCGGCTGTTCCTCGACGGCCGCAGAGAGGAGGCCGTCCTCGCCGTCCCGGACGCCTTCGCCGACGAGATCTCCCTGATCGGCCCCCGCGAACGCATAGCGGAACGCCTCTCCCTCTGGCGCAAGGGCCCGGTGACCGACCTCCTGATCACGGCCCCCGACCCCCACACCCTCCGCGTGATGGCGGAGCTGAACGGCTAGGCCGTCTCCGGCGTCCCGCCATCCGCCGCCGGCGGGACGGCGGTCAGGAGTTCGGGGAGGTCCTGGGGCATCACCGCGAGTTCCAGGTCCGGGCCGCCGTCCGTGGCCGTGCAGGCGACGATCCGCGAGCCGGGGTTGATGGCGAGCCCCTCCCGTACGGACGGGGTCCGGACGGAGCCCTCCCGGGTGCCGGCCAGCGGTACGGCGGGGCCCCGGCCGGGCTCCCAGCGGGCCGCGCCGCCGTCGGCGTACACCCGGCCCGGGCGCCAGCGGCCCTCGCCGGGCGGGCGCCGGGCCATGCCGGGGATCCCGGCGGGCGGGCCGGCCGCCACCCGCAGACGGTGCTTGCGGCGCAGCAGCCAGCCGGTACCGGCGGCGACCAGGGCGAAGAGGAGGAACTCGATCACGGACCCCATTCAAACAGCCCGAAACACCCGAAGCCGCCCACCGGGGTACCGATGGGCGGCTTCGGGGTGCGGGTAGGGCGGGCCCGGCCGTCAGCCGCCGAGCTGGGAGACGCTCGGGACCTTGTCCGTCACCGGGGCGCCCGCGCTCTTGCCGGCCTCCTTCACCCCGTTGATCACGTTCTCGAAGGAGCTGATGTCGGCGTCACCCGCATCGCCCTTGCGGAGCTTTCCGCTCAGGTTCTTCAGGGAGTCGATGCCCGCCGTCAGCGGACCCATCGCCTTCGACAGCAGCGGGTCGCCCTTGGCGTTGTCGGCCGCCGCCTTCAGCCGGTTGTACGCGAACGCGCCCGCGAGACCCGCCTTGATCAGCGCGAACGTACGGCCCTTCGCGCCCTTCTTGAACTTCCCCGCCCGGTACGGCTTGATGATCCACTGGTAGGTGGCCCCCGCCGCGAGCCCGGCGTTGGCGACGAAGCGGGTCTTCGCGAACTTCTCCCGCTCCGCCGACGTGCTCGGCTCGGGCGTCGCCGCGGCCAGCTCGTCGGCCTCGGCCGCCTCCGGCTCCGCCACCGCGAGGGCGGCCAGCTCCGCCGCCGTCGCGGCCGACGAGACCTCCTCCCGCCGGCCCCGGTCGCCACCGGTACCGCACGCGGTGGCGCCGGCCAGCAGCGAGGTGGACAGGAGCACGGCCGTCACGGCGCGACGGAATCGGACGGTGGTGGGTACGCGCACGGTTGCCTCCGGGGACTGAGGTGTCCCCCGCAGCCTCACCCGGCCACCGCCGCCCCGCCACTCGGGTCGCCCGTTCGGACACGGGGCGCGCGTTTCAACCGGACGGCAGCGGCAAGACGCCCGGCATGCACGCAGAACGCATCTCAGGACGCACCTCAGGACGCCGCGCCGGCTGGTCGGCCGGCCGGATCGTGGCCCTGGCCGCGGACGTCGTCGCGCTGATCATCGTCGTGTGGATCGTGATGGACCTGCTGGACGCGAACCGGTCCAACGACGTCGTCGCGTGGTTCCACGACGCGGCGACCTGGCTGGCCGGCTGGTCGCTCGACATCTTCCACCTCGCCCGCCACTGGGCACAGGTGATCGTCGGCTACGGCCTGGCCGCCCTGGTCTACCTGGTGGCGGGCCACGCCCTGGCCCGCCTCCTCCACCGCGTCTGAACCGGCCGCCGGGCGCCCTAGGGGCGGACGCGCCCTAGAGCGGACGCGCCCTAGGAGCGGACGCGCCCTAGGAGCAGCAGCCCGGGTCCAGGCCCGGCGGGAGCCGGTCGCCGCCGAAGACCTCCGCGGTGGCCTCGTCGCCGCCCAGCGCGGCCACGGCCAGGAGCAGCGAGCCCGCCGTCCAGGTCGTCTGCTCGACCGGCCACACCGCCCGGTCCTCGAACACGTAACCCGTCCAGTACATGCCGTTCTCGGCGCGCAGGTGGCCGATCGAACGCAGGATCTCCAGCGCCCGGTCGGACTCCCCCATCACCCACAGCGTGAGCGCCAGCTCGCAGGACTCCCCGCCCGTCACCCACGGGTTCGGCAGCACGCACCGCACCCCCAGGTCCGGGACGACGAACTCGTCCCAGCGCTCCTCGACGCGCGCCTTCGCCTCCGCACCCGACAGGGCGCCGCCCAGGACCGGGTAGTACCAGTCCATCGAGTAGCGGGACTTGTCCAGGAACCGCTCCGGGTGCCGGCGTATCGCGTGCGCCAGCGCGCCCGCCGCCAGCTCCCAGTCGGGCTGCGCGTCACCGCGGTGGTCGGCGATGGCCAGGGCGCAGCGCAGCGCCTGGTGGATGGAGGAGGAGCCGGTCAGCAGGGCGTCGGTGACGGCCGTGCCGTCCGCCTCCCGCTTCCAGCCGATCTCGCCACCGGGCTGCTGGAGGCCGAGGACGAACTCGACGGCCGCCACGACCGCCGGCCACATCCGGTCCAGGAAGGTGTCGTCGCCGGTGGCCAGGTAGTGGTGCCAGACGCCGACGGCGATGTACGCGACGAAGTTGGACTCCAGGCCCGCGTCCTGCGGTTCGGTGGTGTCCACGCCGTCGGGCCGGTCCGCGTAGGCCGCGTACCAGGAGCCGTCCGGGTTCTGGTGGCGGGCCAGCCAGGCGTAGGCCCGCTCCGCCGCCTCGTGCTCGCCGGCCGCGTCCAGGGCCATCGCGGCCTCGGTGTGGTCCCACGGGTCGAGGTGGTGGCCCCGGAACCACGGTATGGCCCCGTCCGCGCGCTGCGCGTCGAGTATCCCCTCCACCGTCCGCGCCGCCTGCTCGGCGGTCAGCACGCCGTCCAGGACGAGGTGTTCGGGTACGGTGCGCCCCGGCGAGCTCACTTGGCCGCGCCGACCGGGAGGTGGGGCTTGGTCGCGTACGCCACGAAGCTCTTGCCGATCAGCGGGTTGAGCGCCTGCTCGGCGACGCGGGTGGCCAGCGGCTTCTTCATGATGTCCCAGACCAGGAGCTTGTGGTACGCCTTGACCGGCAGCGCCTTGTCGTTGTCCACGCCGAAGGCGCACTTGAGCCACCAGTACGGGGAGTGCAGGCCGTGCGCGTGGTGGGTGCCGTACGGCTTGAGGCCCGCGGCCTTCATCTTGCCGAGCAGCTCGTCCGCCTTGTAGATGCGGATGTGGCCGCCCTCGACCTCGTGGTAGGCGTCGGACAGCGCCCAGCAGATCTTCTCCGGGCCGTAGCGCGGGACGGTGACCGCTATGCGGCCGCCCGGCTTGAGCACGCGCACCATCTCGGCGAGGACGCCCTTGTCGTCGGGGATGTGCTCCATCACCTCGGAGATGATGACGACGTCGAAGGACTCGTCGGGGAAGGGCAGGGCCAGGGCGTCGCCCTCCATGGCGGTGGCGGTGGCACCGGCCGGGGCCTCACCGGCCTCCTTCATGGCGGCGAACCACTTGGCGACCTCGCGGATCTCCTCGCCGTTGCGGTCGACGGCGACGACCTGGGCGCCGCGCCGGTAGCACTCGAAGGCGTGCCGGCCTGCGCCGCAGCCCAGATCGAGCACACGGTCGCCTGCGGCGAGCGGGAACCGGGAGAAATCGACGGTCAGCACGGGGTCCTGCCTTCGCGGTCACGGGGGTGAAGGGTGGTGCGGGTGGTGCGGGTAGTGCGGGTGGTGTGCGTGGTCTGCGTGGTCTGCACAGTGCCGGTGGTGTGCGTGGTGCGGGTGGCGTGGCGCATGCGGACGGGGTGACGTGCGTGCGGGGCGCCGGTCACCGGGTCCGGGCGGCGGCGGTCCTGGCGGAGGCCGCCCGCGCGATGGCGGCTCTGTAGTGCGCCGCGGTGCCCTCGGCGGCCTTGGCCCAGGTGAACCGGGCCAGCACCCGCTCCCGTCCGGCCGCCCCGAGACGGGCGCGCAGTGCGGAGTCGCCGAGCATCCGGCCCAGGGCCGCGGCCAGCGCCCCCGCGTCACCGGGCGGCACCGCCAGGCAGGTCTCCCCGTCCGGGCCGGCCACCTCGGGGATCGCTCCGCCGGTGGTGGCGACGAGGGGCGTGCCGGTGGCCATCGCCTCGGCGGCCGGGAGCGAGAAGCCCTCGTAGAGGGAGGGCACGCAGGCGACTTCGGCGCTGCGGACCAGGTCGACGAGTTCGGCGTCGGTGATGCCCTTGACGAAGCGGACCGCGTCCTGGAGGTCGTACTTCTCGATCGCGCGGGCCACCGGGCCGCTCTCGGCGCGCTTGCCGACGACGACGAGGTGCGCGTCGGGCCGCTCGGTGCGCAGCTTCGCGAGGGCCTCGACGAGGTGGACGAGCCCCTTGAGCGGGACGTCGGCGCTGGAGGTGGTGACGATCCGCCCGGGGACCTCGGCGACGGAGGGGTCCGGCGACCAGAGGTCGGTGTCGGCGCCGATGTGGACGACGTGGATGCGCTCGTCGCGGACGCCCAGGTGCTCGGCGATCTCCTGCCGGGAGGAGCCGGAGACCGTGAGGACGGAGGGCAGCCGGCGGGCGACGCGGCCCTGCATGCGGGTGAAGGCGTACCAGCGGCGCACGGAGGCGCGCTTCTTGCGGTCCTTGGCGGCGGCGAGGTCCAGCTTGCGGTCGACGGTGATGGGGTGGTGGATGGTCGTCACCAGCGGTGCGCCGAGGTCGCCGAGCAGGCCGTAACCGAGGGTCTGGTTGTCGTGGATGACGTCGAACTCACCGGCGCGGGCCTGGAGGTGGCGCCGGGCGCGGAGCGAGAAGGTCAGCGGCTCGGGGAAGCCGCCGGTCCACATGGTCGCGACCTCGACGGCGTCGATCCAGTCCCGGTACTCGTCACGCTTGGGCGTGCGGAACGGGTCGGGGCTGCGGTAGAGGTCCAGGCTCGGCAGCTCGGTGAGCGTCGCGCCGGTGTCGAGCACCGGGTAGGGCTGCGCACCGATGACCTCGACGGAGTGGCCGAGCTTCACGAGCTCGCGGGAGAGGTGGCGGACGTAGACGCCCTGGCCGCCGCAGAACGGGTTCCCCTTATAGGTGAGCAGTGCGATGCGCAACGGCCGGTCGCCGTCGGCGGCGGAACCCGCGAGAGCCTCGAAAGGGCTCGTCACCATGGCCTCTGCGGTCACTCTCGGCCCCCTTCTCCCTGCACTGTCGCCGGAGCGTAACCGCTCGGATAATGTAGAACAAGTTTCAGACTTGATCCGTCGAAGAGCATTGAATCTACCGGCCGGAAACCACACCGTAAGAGGCGGAGCAGGTGATTCGCGCCACGGCTCGGACGCCCGCCGCGAGGCCTGACATGCTGGCTTCCGGAGCGGTCACCGGCTCCTCCCCGAAGCAGCACCCGCAACGACACGGAACGCCAGGAACGGGACACATGACAGCGGAAGCGAAGGCGGTCACGACACCGGCGGCGGCCCTGACCGGCCCGGCGTCCCCTCCCCTGACGGAACGCCAGGAGGCCCGCCGCCGCAGGATCCTCCACGCGAGCGCGCAACTGGCGAGCCGGGGCGGCTTCGACGCCGTGCAGATGCGCGAGGTCGCGGAGTCCTCGCAGGTCGCGCTCGGCACGCTGTACCGGTACTTCCCGTCCAAGGTGCACCTGCTCGTCGCCACCATGCAGGACCAGCTCCAGCACATGCACACCACCCTGCGCAAGCGTCCTCCGGCGGGCGAGGAGCCGGCGGAACGGGTCGCGGAGACGCTGATGCGGGCGTTCCGGGCGCTGCAGCGGGAGCCGCACCTGGCGGACGCCATGGTCCGCGCACTGACGTTCGCGGACCGCAGCGTCAGCCCGGAGGTGGACACGGTCTCCCGCCTGACGACGGCCATCATCCTCGACGCGATGGGCCTGGAGGCCCCACCGACGGCGGAACAGCTGTCGGCGGTCCGCGTCATCGAACACACCTGGCACTCGGCCCTGATCACGTGGCTGTCGGGGAGGGCGTCGATCGCCCAGGTGAAGATAGACATCGAGACGGTGTGCCGGCTGATCGACCTGACGGCCCCGGAAAAGTCCTGATCGGGTTGTCGGGAGCGGGATCCCGGCCAAGCGGTCTCAGAGATGGCTCGGGGGTTTCCCGTCAGTCCCACTGTCCTTCCGGTTCGGGCCGGTCGGTCAAGGGCGCTCCCTCCGGTCGCGTCGCTTCGCGATGGCCTTCGGCCACCCTTGACAGCCCGACCCGCCCCGGAAAGACAAG
>NZ_JBFBGN010000192.1:0-9968 GCF_040684675.1 Streptomyces sp. NPDC089915
TCGGCTACGACCGCCTCCAGGGCTCCCACGTCACCGGCGAGGCCCCCGCGCCCGCGCCCGGCCCCGTCGAGCCGGGCCCGGATCCGCTGGTCGACTCGCCGCTGTGGCGGGTGCGCCGGCTGCTGGAGGCGGGGGTCGCGGGCGGGCGCCGGGCGGTGGCGGAGTCGGCGCGGGCGCCCGAGCGGGCGCCCGCGTACGCGCCGCTGCGCCGGTCCGGGTTCACGGCGGCGGCCGGCCTGGCCGCGGCCCTCGTCGCCGAGGCGGACCGGCGTCCCCGGGACGCCTTCGGCCGGCTCACCGACCCCTCGGCCGACGGCTACGCCTGGGCCTGGCTGGCGGCCTCGGCACACCTCACGGCGGCCCGGCGCTCCCTGGTCGCCGCGTCCTGGGCGTAGGACGGGCCCCCTCCGGATCCCGGCCGACCCACGTCATCCGGCACCCGCCGGGGGAGGGCCGGGCAAGATCCGGAGGAGCCGGCCTAGCCCGTTCGGCTTGCGGATCCCACGGTGCCGGAGCACACAATGGGCGCTAACGGTGTGAAACTCGGATGAAATTGCATAAAACACGCACTTCATTCGAGTTTCGCCTTTCCTGCGCCCATCCGGTGGGAGGGGAATGTGAGTTCCGAACCGCTGTCAGAGCGTCCCACCGGCCCGCCCTCCGGCCCCCTCTCCGGACGCCCGTCCGGAGAGGGGGCGGGGCCCCCTCCGCCGCCGCCCCCCGGCGGCGGTCCGCCGTCCGGCCCCGGAGGGCCGGGGCCCGGAGGGCCCCAGCCGTCGTCGGGCGGGAACGGTCACCGACCCTGGTGGCGGTCCGTACCGCGGATCGCGGCCATCACCGCGGCCGTGGTCGTCGCCGTGGTCCTGGCCGTCGTCCTCGGCCGTCCCGGAGGGCAGACGGCGACGGCCGGCGAGGTCATCCTCCAGCCCACGGACGACGCGGGGGTGGACCCGTACACCCCGTCGACGGCGAACACCACCGCGGCCCTGCCCGCGGCCGCGCCGAGCACCGCCCCCGTCAAGAAGGACACCATCTCCAGCGTGGCGGGTTCGGAGCCCGGCCTCTACGGCGGCAGCCGCAACACCGCCAGCTGCGACGTCGAGAAGCAGATCCGCTACCTGTCGGCCGACCCGGCCAGGAACCGCGCCTTCGCCTCGGTGGTCGGCGTCCAGGAGTCCACGGTCCCGGCCTACCTGCGGTCGCTGACGCCCGTGCAGCTGCGTTCCGACACCCGCGTGACCAACCACGGCTACCGCGACGGCGTCGCCACCAGCTACCAGTCCGTGCTCCAGGCGGGCACCGCCGTCCTCGTCGACAAGTACGGGGAGCCCAAGGTGCGCTGCGCCTGCGGGAACCCGCTGAGCCGGGTGGTGCCGCAGCAGGGGACACCGCAGCAGAAGGGGCCCAGCTGGCCGGGGTACCAGCCGCAGAACGTCGTGGTCGTCAACCGCTCGACCACCGTGATCAACGTCTTCGTCATCTACGACTCGCATGACAAGCAGTGGGTCCACCGGTACACGGGTGACCAGGTCCACCACGACCGGCCGGCCCCGCCCCCGCCCCGGCACTGGCCGACCTCACCGCCGTCCCCGCCGATGACGCACACCCCGGGCACGCAGACGCCCGGCACCCAGACCCCGGGCACGCAGTCCCCCGGCACCAGGCCCCCGACGGGCACGGAATCCCCCGGGACGAAGCCGCCGACCGGCACGCCGACCACCACACCGACCGGCACCCAGTCCCCGGCGACCCAGACCCCCGGCACGAAGACGCCGACGGAGACCCCGACCGGCACCCCCACCGGCAAGCCGACCGGCACCCCCACCGGCACTCCGACCGGGGCCACCCCGAGCCCGGCGACCGAGACCCCGGCCACGCCGACGGCCACGGCCCCCTCGTCCGCGACCGAGACCCCGGCCACCCCCACGCCCACACCCACCACGGGAACGACGCCGACCCCGACCCCGACGAAGCCGGCCGAGACCCCGGCCGCCACGCCGACGGCCACGGTCCCCGCCCCGGTGCCCCCGACGCCCGCCGAGACCCCCACCGCCCCCCGGACGGCCACCCAGCCGCCGGTCACGGAGAAGCCTCCGCCGCCGCCTCCCCCGCCGACGCAGGCACCGCCCACCCCGCCGGCGCCCACCCGGGCCCCCGTGACCGAACGCCCGTACACCGAGGCCCCCGCGCCGCAGACCCAGGCCCCGGTCCGGCCGAGCGAACCGCCGGCCCCTGAGCAGAACCCGAACCGGAACAACAACAACCAGCAGCAGAACCAGAACCAGAACCAGAACCAGCAGAACGAGAACCAGAACAACCAGCGGAACAACAACCAGCAGAACCAGAACAACCAGAACAACCAGCCCGGGGGGTACTAGCCCGGACGTCAGACCTCCCGTCGGGGCACGGCCTCCGGCGGGAGGTCGCTGACGAAGACCAGCCCGTCGCTCGCCGCCAGGTGCGCCGGGTCCAGCGGGGCGTAGCCGAACCAGCCCGAGGTCCGCCGCGCCGGCGTCGCGCCCAGGGCGGCGGACAGCCGGCGGGCGTCGACGAGGCAGCGGTCCTCCGGGAGCGCGTACAGGAGCCCCTCGACGCTGTCCGGCTCCGGGGCGTCCACCCCGCGGTGCCGGATCGTGCCGAGGGCCGTGGGCACGAAGGCGTACTCCCCGCCGAGGCGGGCGGCCACCAGCGCGCCGGCGCTCCACCACTCCAGCGGCTCCCCGCCCATCCGCATCGAGCTCTTCTCCCGCTGGAGATGGGCGTTGTGCGCGAAGACCAGGACCGGGCCCCGCTCGGCGAGGGCGAGGAGGTTGTCGGCCATCATCCGGTCGCGCACCCCCAGCAGCCGGGTCATCCGGGCCGGCGACCCGTCGGCCATCCAGTGGTGGTAGCGCAGCAGGCCGACGGCGGTGCGTCCGTGGAGGCGCGCCCGGTCCCACTCCTCCCGGGAGGTGGCCGCGATCAGGTGCGGGGTCTGCTGGTCGAGCAGCTCGACCAGGTCGTCGGCGATCAGGCGCAGCTCCCGGGCCTCGGCCGAGCGCCCCACCGACAGCGCCGGGTCCCACATCACGCCCTCGTCGGTCCACCGGTCGTCGGCGCCGAGCAGCCCGTCGAGCACCTCGCCGGTACAGGGCAGCAGCCCGGGGTCCACCGACGCCCGGAGGTAGCCGTGGAGGGCGGCGAGGGCCCGGCGGGGGCTGTCCGCGCCGGTGATCTCCAGCGGGCCGTCGAAGCCGGCGAAGCGGAGCCGCTCGTGGGCGGGGCGCCCCTCGTTGTGCTCGCGCATCCGGCGCACGAGTTCCCGGTTGGCGGCGGAGGCGCCGAAGCCGTGGCTGAACCCCCGCTCCATGACCTCGTCGAGGGTGCCCGTGCCCGAGGCGAGGTACTCGTCGACGACCAGGCCCCGCAGGCAGTCGCTCTCGATCGCGACCGTGCGGTAGCCCTCCTCCTCGACGAGCTGCCGGAAGAGGTCGTTGCGCAGGGCCAGGAGGGTGTCCTCGCCGTGGGTGGGCTCGCCCAGGGCGAGTATCCGCGGGCGGGAGCCGAGCAGGTCCATGAGGGCGGCGGCGCCGAGCGCCCGGACGGTGTCCTTGATGCCGTTTTCCATGCCTTCAACGCTATCGTTGAACCTTCGGTGGAAACTTTTCCCCGCAAGGGCCGCGCTAGGTTGGGCCGTGTGGAAGAAAACCTTCAAACGGGTGGGAAGCTGCGGCCGGTCGATCTGGCGCGGGCGCACGGCCTGTCCACCCAGGCCGTCAGGAACTACGAGGAGGCCGGCGTCCTCCCCCCGGCGGCCCGCACGCCCGCCGGCCATCGCGCCTACACCCCCCGGCACGCCCTGGCCCTGGCCGCGTTCCTGGCGCTCGTCCCCGGACACGGCCACGCGACGGCCACCGCCGTGATGCGGGCGGTGAACCGGGACGCGGCCGACGAGGCGTTCCGGCTCATCGACCAGAGCCACGCCCGGCTGCTGGAGGACCGGCGGACGCTGGAGGCCGTGGAGCGGGCCCTGGGCGACCTGTCGCCCGCGCCGCGCACCGTCGCGGAGCCGGGCGGGCCCGCCGGGCGGTTCATCGGGCCGCTGGCGCGGGAGCTGGGGATCCGGCCCGCCACCCTGCGCAAGTGGGAGGCCGCCGGGCTGGTGCGCCCGCGCCGCGACCCGCTGACCGGGTACCGCGTCTACGACGGGGCCGCCGTCCGGGACGCCGGGCTCGCGCACCAGCTGCGGCGGGGCGGCTACCCGCTGGAGCGGATCGCGGCGCTGCTGGAGCGGGTGCGGGCGGCCGGCGGGCCGGAGCCGCTGGAGGCCGCGCTGGGCGACTGGCGGGCCGGGCTGTCGGCGCGCGGACGGGCCCTGCTGGCGGGGGCCGCCGGGCTGGACGCCTACCTGCGGGGGCCTGTCAAGTAACGAACAGCCGGGGCTACGGCCCCGGTCCTCCCCCGGGCACGGTGGAAATCCACCGCTCCGCACACCCCCGGGTGCCGGAGCGCCCGTCCGGACCGGAGGCACCATGTTCCGTCGTGCGGGGGACCGCGTGACCCGCCGTCCCCGACTCGTCCTCCTCGCCGCGCTGGTCTTCCTCGTGCTGTCCGCCGTGTTCGGCGCGGGGGCGACGGGCCGGCTCAAGAGCCAGGGGTACGACGACCCGCGCTCCGAGTCCAGCCGCGCCGCGCGCCTGCTGGCCGAGCACGCCGGGGCCGCCCCGAACCTGGTCCTCGTCGCACGGACCCGCACCGGCACCGTCGACGACCCGGCGGCCCGTGGCGCGGGCGAGGCGCTGACCGCGCGGCTCGCCGCAGAACCGCACGTCAGCGGTGTGACCTCGTACTGGTCCGCGCCGCCCGGGGCCGGGCTGCGCGGCCGGGACGGCCGTGCGGCCATGCTGGTGGCGCACCTGGACGGCGAGGGCGAGCGGCTCGGCGAGCGGGCCCGGCGGCTGAGCGAGGAGCTCGGCACCCCGGCGGGCGCCACCGGGCAGGCCCTGAGCGTGCACGTCGGCGGTCCGGCCGTCGTCGACGCCGAGCTGCAGGACGTCTCGGAGTCCGACCTGAAGCGGGCCGAGGCCGTCGTCCTCCCCGGAACCCTGGTGCTGCTGGTGCTCGTGTTCGGCAGTGTGGTGGCCGCGGCGCTGCCCCTGCTGATCGGGGTACTGGCGATCGCCGGGACGCTGCTGGTGCTGAGCCTCCTGGGCGGGGTCACCGACGTATCGGTGTTCGCGCTCAACCTGACCACGGCGCTCGGCCTGGGGCTGGGCATCGACTACGGGCTGCTGGTCGTCTCCCGGTTCCGCGAGGAGCTCGCCGCCGGGCACGCCCCGCGCGAGGCCGCCGTGCGGACCGTCCGGACGGCCGGGCACACCATCGGCTTCAGCGCCGCGACGGTCGCCGCCGCCCTCGCGACCCTCCTCGTCTTCCCGCCGTACTTCCTGCGCTCCTTCGCGTACGCGGGCATCGCCGTGGTGGCGATCGCCGCGGTCAGCGCGATGACGGTGCTGCCCGCCCTGCTCTCCCTGCTCGGCGAGCGGGTCAACGCCTGGCCCGTCCCGTGGCGCTGCCGGGCCCGGAGCGGGGCGCGCTCGCGGCTGTGGGAGGGGCTCGCGCGGATCGTCGTACGCCGTCCGCTGCTCGCGGCGCTGCCCGTCATCGGACTGCTGCTGGTGCTCGCCGCCCCGTTCGCGCACGCCGGTTTCGCCACCCCGGACGACCGGGCCCTGCCCGTGACCTCGGCCGCCCGGCAGACCGGCGACCTGGTGCGCGAGGAGTTCGACCCGCAGGGCGCGAGCGCGCTGACGGTGGTGGTGTCCGGGGCGGTGTCCCCGTCGGAGCGGGCCGACTACGCCCTGCGGCTGTCGCAGCTGCCGCAGGCGGCCCGGGTGACGGGGCCCGGGGTCGGGTTCCGGCAGGGCCTGCCGGAGCCGGCTCCCGGTCCCGCCCCGGGGGCGGAACCCGCCGGGACCGGTCCGCAGACGCTCTCCGTGGTGCCGCTGGCCGACCCCCGGTCGAGCGCCGCCCAGCGGCTCGTGCGCGAGGTCCGCGCCACCCCGGGGCCGGCGGGCGCCTCCGTCCTCGTCGGCGGGCCGAGCGCGGTCCTCGTCGACGCCAAGGCGACCGTGGGGGCGCGGCTCCCGCTGGCGCTCTACCTGATCTCCCTGACCACCTTCGGCCTGCTGCTGGGCTTCACGCGGAGCCTGCTGCTGCCGCTGAAGGCGATCGCGCTGAACGCCCTGAGCCTCGCGGCCGTCCTCGGCTCGATGGTGTGGGTCTTCCAGTCGGGGCACCTGCGGAACCTGCTGGGCTTCACCCCCGGCCCGCTCAGCACCACCATGCCGGTGCTGCTGTTCTGCATCGTCTTCGGGCTGTCGGTGGACTACGAGGTGTTCGTGCTCGCGCGCATCAAGGAGGCGCACGAGGCCGGTGAGGACAACGCCGGCTCGATCGTCACGGGCATCTCCCGCACCGGGGGCATCGTCACCACCGCCGGCGCCCTGCTGGCGTTCACCCTGCTGAGCTTCGGCACCTCGCAGGTGTCCCTGCTGCAGTTCTTCGGGATCGGCGCCGGCTTCGGCATCCTGCTGGACGCCACCCTCGTGCGGGGCGTCCTCGTACCGGCGCTCATGCGCCTGGCGGGCGCCTGGAACTGGTGGGCGCCCTGGCCCGTGACGGCGGCCCGCCCCGCCTCCCGGCCACGGCCCCCGCCGCCGCCCCGGCCGGCCGAGCGGTGCCCCACGTGGGCCGCGCTGTCCGCGCCCCCGGCCCCGGCGCCGCCCTGAGACCGCCGCACCCGGCCCCGTAAGCCCTCTCCCGTCCCCTCCCCTCCACACCGTCATCTCGTCATCTCGTCATCTCGTCACCACGACACGGAAGACCGAAGGAAGAGCGTCATGACCGACATCGCCATCACCGGACTCGGCTGCCGATTCCCGGGCGCCCGGGACACCCGCGCCTACTGGAACCTCCTGCTGGGCGGAGAACGCCAGTTCTCCTCCGTTCCGGCGGAGCGCTGGAACCACGGGGCCTTCCACGAGCCCGGCGACCACTCGGCGACCCACGCCGCGTACACCGACCAGGTCGCCTTCCTCGACGGGGTGGACCGCTTCGACGCCCTGCACTACGGGGTGCCCCCCGCCCGCGCCCGGGCCATGGACCCGCAGCACCGGCTGATGCTCGACGTCACCCGCGAGGCCCTCGAGGACGCCGGGATGGGGCGCGGCGGCTTCGACCGGGAGAACACCGGGGTCTTCTTCGGCATCTCGGTCTCCGACTACAAGGACCTGATGGCGGCCCCCCTGCGCGCCCTCTCCCTGGCGGAGGCGGAGCGGCCGGCCGGCGGGCCCTTCGACCGCGAGGCCGGGAAGGAGCGGGCCCGGCGCTTCGGCACCGTGCAGTCCTTCACCCTCCCGGGGAGCCTGCTCAACATGGCGCCGGGCACGGTGAGCCGGCAGTTCGACCTCGGCGGCCCCAGCCTCGCGGTGGACGCCGCCTGCTCGGGCTCCCTGGTCGCCCTCGACCAGGCGATGGCCCAGCTGCACCGGGGCACCTGCCGGATCGCCGTCGTCGGCGGGGTGTACCTCAACCTGACGCCCGACAGCCTGATCGGCTTCTCCCGGCTGCGCGCGCTGTCCGCCGCCGGGGTGTGCCGCCCGTTCGACGCGGAGGCCGACGGGTTCGTCCTCGGTGAGGGCGCCGGCACGGTCGTCATCCGGCCCCTCGCCGACGCGCTCGCCGCCGGGGACCGCGTGTACGCCGTGATCAAGGGCATCGGCTCCGCCAACGACGGCGCCTCGCCCGGCCCGCTGGTCCCCACCCCCGAGGGCCAGCTGCGCGCCATGCGCCGGGCCTACGCGGACGCCGGGGTGCCGCCGTCGTCGGTGGGCTTCCTGGAGGCCCACGGCACCGGCACCGCCGCCGGTGACCGGGCCGAGATCGAGGCCCTGCGGCGGCTGCGCACCGAATGGCCGGACGACGACCCCGCCCTGTGCTACCTCGGCGGGGGCAAGGCCCTGATCGGACACTCGCTGGCGGCGGCGGGCATCGCCGGTCTGATCAAGACGGCCCTGGTGGTCCACCACCGCACGATCGTGCCGCAGCCGCGCACCGCCCCGCACCCGGAGCTGGGCGTCGCCGCGGCCGGCCTGCGCTTCACCGAGACCGCCCGGCCCTGGGCGGACGGGAGCGCCCCGCGCCGGGCCGCCGTCAGCTCGTTCGGCTTCGGCGGCACCAACGTCCACGTCGTGCTGGAGGAACCGCCCGCGCCGCCGGCCCCCGTCCGCCGCCCGCCCGTGCCGGCCGCCGGTAACGGGGACCCGGCGCCCCAGCTCGTCCTCCTCTCGGCCGGGAGCCCGCGGCTGCTGGAGCGGCACGTCGGCGCCGTGCTCGACGCCGTCGAGTCCCTCGACCCGGCGGACCGGCCCACGGTCGGGGCGCTGGCCCACACCCTCGGCGGGCGGGAGCCGCTGAAGGCCCGGCTGGCGGTCGTGGCCGCCGACACGGAGGAGTTCCTGCGGCGGCTGCGGCGGGCCCGCCGGCAGCTGGAGGACGGTGCGCTGGGCGATCTCGGCGACGACGCCTTCGCCGCCGAGGCCCCGCTCCCGGCCGCGCAGCGCCGGATCGCCCTCCTCTGTCCCGGCCAGGGCAGCCAGCGGCCGGGCATGCTGCGGGGCCTCTACGAGGGGTACGCCGGTTTCCGCGCGGCCGTGGACGCCCTGGGCGCCGTGGCCGGGACGGACGTGGCGGACCTGCTGTACGGGAAGGCGGCGGGAGACGGGGACGGTCCCGGGCGGCTGGCGGCCACGGACGTGTGCCAGCCGGTGCTCGGCACCGTCCAGATCGCCGTCACCCGGCTGCTCGCCGACTGCGGCGTCACCCCGGACCTCGCCCTCGGCCACAGCGTCGGGGAGTTCGCGGCGGCGGCCGCCGCCGGGGCGCTGAGCGGCGAGGAGACCGTACGGCTCCTGGCCGGGCGGGGCGCGGCGCTGCGGCACGCCGTCGAGAGCGGGCCGCCGGGCGGGATGCTCGCGGTGCAGACGGACGAGGAGACCTGCCGGCGGCTGGCCGAGGGGATCGAGGGGGTGTGGCTCGCCTGCTTCAACGAGCAGCGGCAGATCGTGGTCAGCGGCAGCGCCGACGGGCTCGCCGCGCTGCGGCGGGCCTGCGCCGCGGCCGGGGTGGTCACGGCGGCGCTGGAGGTGGCGGGGGCCTTCCACTCCCCGCTGATGGACCCGGCGGAGGGGGCCGTGCGTGCGGCCCTCGCCGGGCGGCGGATCTCCGTCCCCGCGCTGCCGTTCGTCTCGTCGGTGAGCGGGGAGCCCTGCGCGGACCCCGCCGCGCTGCGGGAGCTGTGGGCCCGGCACGCGGCCGCGCCGGTCCGCTTCGGCGACGCCGTCCGCGCGGCGTACGACGCGGGCGCCCGGGTGTTCCTGCAGGTGAACGGCGGGGGCTCGCTGCTCACCCCGGTGCGGCGCGCCCTCTACCACCACGACGACGTGCACCTCCTCGCCGCCGACGAGGCGGCGCCGGACGACGGGCGCGGCTTCGTCCGGACCCTGGCCCGGCTCGCGGTCCTGGGCGCCCCGGTCGACCCGAGGGGCCTGGTCCCCGCCGGGGAGCGCCGTCAGCTGGACCTGCCCCCGGCGGAACTGGACGGCCGGTCCTACTGGGTCCCCGCCGGGCGCCCCGCCGAGCCCCCGGCGGACGACACCCCGTACGAGCTCCTGCGGATGATCCGGCACCAGGTGGCCCTGCTGACCCACCTCACGGGCGCCCTGCCCGAGCCGCCCCACACCCCCCGGCCGGCTCCCGCACCGCAACCGTCCTGCACGGCCCCCGCCACCCCGCCCACGGAGGCCGACCCCGGCCGGACGACCGCAGCCGCCACACCCACCCCGGCCCCGGAGGCCCGACCCCCGGCCCCCAGCCACCCGACGCAGCCCGACCCCGGCCAGGCGGCCGCGGCCACCACACCGACCCCG
>NZ_JBFBGN010000193.1:0-9887 GCF_040684675.1 Streptomyces sp. NPDC089915
CGCGGGGGGGGGTGGGGGGGGTCGCGCGGGGCGCGCGGCCTGGCCGGGGGGGGGGGGGGGGGGGGCCCCCCCCCCCCCCCGCCCGGCGGACCCTTCTAGGGGCTGACGGCGAGGAAGAGGTAGGCGGCCAGCAGGACGAGGTGGACGCCGCCCTGGAGGAGGGTGGCCCGGCCGGGTACGACCGTGAGGGCGCCGACCACCACCGTCAGGGTGAGCAGCACCATGTGGATGGGGCCGAGGCCGAGCAGGAGCGGCCCGTCGAGCCAGATGGAGGCGAGGGCGATCGCCGGGATGGTCAGGCCGATGCTGGCGATGGCGGAGCCGTAGCCCAGGTTGAGGCTGGTCTGGACGCGGTCGCGGCGGGCGGCCCGGACGGCGGCGAGGGTCTCCGGGAGCAGGACGAGCAGGGCGATGATCACGCCGACGACCGCCTGGGGCAGTCCGGCGTCGGCGACGCCCTTCTCGATGGTCGGGGAGACGGACTTGGCGTCGCCGACCACCGCGACGAGGGCGACGAGCAGCAGGCCCAGGCTGGTCAGGGCGGCGCGGGCGGTGGGCGGTTCGGCGTGGTCGTCACCGCCGGCGGGGGTCTTCGTCGGCACGGGCAGGAAGTAGTCCCGGTGGCGGACGGTCTGGACGGCGATGAACAGCCCGTAGAGGGCGAGGGAGGCGACGGCGGCGAAGGTCAGCTGGGCGCTGGAGAACTCGGGGCCGGGCTTGCTGGTGGTGAAGGTCGGCAGGACCAGGCTGAGCGTGGCGAGGGTCGCGACGGTGGCCAGGGCCGCGCCGGAACCCTCCGCGTTGAAGACGGCGACCCGGTTGCGCAGGGCGCCCACGAACAGGGACAGGCCGACGATGCCGTTGCAGGTGATCATGACGGCGGCGAAGACCGTGTCGCGGGCGAGGGAGGCGGTCTTGTCCCCGCCGTCGGCCATCAGGGTGACGATGAGGGCCACTTCGATGACGGTGACGGCGACGGCGAGCACGAGGGAGCCGAAGGGTTCGCCGACCCGGTGGGCGACGACCTCGGCGTGGTGGACGGCGGCGAGGACCGCGCCCGCGAGGCAGAGGGCGACCAGGCCCACCAGGGCTCCGGGCAGGTCGCGGCCCCAGCTGAGGGCGAGCGCGAGGAGCGCCACCACGGGGACCACGACGGTCCAGTCGGTCAGGGGGGATCTGCGCGTTGCCGTACTCATGTCAGCCAAGTTGCCAGACGGGCCGCCCGGGTGCGGCGCAAGGCGCGCGTCCGGGGCACCGGAGTGGCACTTCTCACGAAATTTCGGACCTTCCGCCCGATTCGGTCCGGCAGGCTCCGGCGGCCCTCCGGGGGTTCCGGACGGCCACCCGGATGGCTCATGATCCGTACATGACGAGCGATCGTACGAGACGAGCGGAACTGATCGAGGCCACGGAGAGCGAGGGCCGGTTCGACGGGCCGGCGACGGGCGAAGAGCGGCCGATGCTGCTGTCGATGCTGGCGGCCCAGCGCACGACGCTGGAGCTCAAGTGCGCGGGCCTGGACGAGGAGTTGTCCCGTCGGGCGGTGGAGCCGTCGACGCTCTCGCTGCTGGGCCTGGTGCGCCATCTGGCCGATATGGAGAGGCAGTGGTTCCGGCGGGTCCTGGACGGGCAGGACGTGGCCCCGCGCTACTCCTCGGCGGCCGATCCGGACGGGGACTTCGAGGGCGCGGCGTCCGGCCCGGGGGCGGCGGCGCAGGCCTGGGCGGCCTGGCGCGAGGAGGTGGAGTTCGCGGAGCGGTTCGCCGCCGGGGCTGCGGACCTGGACGTCGAGGGCGAGTCGCCCTGGCGGGGGAAGGTCTCGCTGCGGTGGGTGCTGATCCACATGATCGAGGAGTACGCGCGCCACAACGGCCACGCCGATCTGCTGCGGGAGCGGATCGACGGGACCGTCGGCATGTGACGGGCCCCTCCCGTCACACCGCGCGCTCGCGCCCCTCCCAGTAGGGGTCGCGCAGACGGCGCTTGTAGAGCTTCCCGTTGGGGTCGCGGGGCATCGTCTCGATGAAGTCGACCGACTTCGGGCGCTTGTAGCCGGCCAGCCGCCCTTCGCAGTGGCGCAGGATCTCCTCGGCCAGCGCGGCGCCCGCCTCGTACCCCTCGACGGGTTCGACGACGGCCTTGACCTCCTCGCCCCAGCCCTCGTGCGGGATGCCGAAGGCCGCGGCGTCCGCGACCGCCGGATGGGTGAGGAGGGCCGACTCGATCTCGGCCGGGTAGATGTTCACCCCGCCCGAGATGATCATGTCGATCTTGCGGTCGCGGAGGAAGAGGTACCCCTCCTCGTCGAGCAGGCCGAGGTCGCCGACGGTGAAGAAGTCGCCGATCCGGTTCTTGCGGGTCTTGCCCTCGTCCTTGTGGTAGCTGAAGCCGCCGGTGTTCATCTTGAGGTAGACGGTGCCCAGCTCGCCGGGCGGGAGCCGGTTGCCGTCGTCGTCGAAGACGGCGAGCTCGCTGATCGGCCAGGCCCTGCCGACGGTTCCCGGCTTCTTCAGCCAGTCCTCGGCGGTGGCGAAGGCCCCGCCGCCCTCGCTGGCCGCGTAGTACTCCTCCACGCACCGGCCCCACCAGTCGATCATCGCCCGCTTGACGTGGTCGGGGCAGGGGGCGGCGCCGTGGATGGCGTGCCGCATGGAGGAGACGTCGTAGGCGTCCTTCGTCTCCTGCGGCAGGGCCAGGAGGCGGTGGAACTGGGTCGGCACCATGTGGGTGTGCGTGCAGGCGTGCCGGTCGATCAGGCGCAGCATCTCCTCGGGGCCCCACTTGTCCATCAGGACCAGCGGGTGCCCGATGTGCAGGGACGCGCCCGCGAACTGGAGCACCGCCGTGTGGTAGAGCGGCGAGCAGACGAGGTGGACGTTGCCGTCGAAGGGGCGGACGCCGAAGATGCCGAGGAACCCGCCGAGGTAGGTCTCCTCCGGGAGCTTGCCGGGCAGCGGACGGCGGATGCCGCGCGGGCGTCCGGTGGTGCCCGAGGTGTAGTTCATGACCCAGCCGAGGGTGCGGCCGGCCGGGGGCTCGGCGCTGCGGCCGTCGAGGAGGTCGGCGTACGGGCGGAAGCCCGGGACGGCTCCGACGGAGTAGCGGTGGTCCTCGGGCAGTCCCGCCTCGTCGGCGGCGGCGGTCGCGGCCCCGGCGAAGCGCTCGTGGGCGATGAGCACCTTGGCGCCGGAGTCGGCGACGATCCAGGCGATCTCGGGGCCGACGAGGTGGTGGTTGACCGGGACGAGGTAGAACCCGGCCTGTGAGGCGGCGAGGTAGGCCGTGAGGAACTCGACGCCGTTGGGCAGGACGACGGCGAAGGCGTCGCCCTCCTCCATCCCGGCGGCGCGCAGCCCGTGGACCAGGCGGTTGACGTCGGCGTGCAGCCGGCCGGCGGACCACTCCTCGCCCTCGGGGGTGACGAGGACGGTGCGCCCGGGGTCGGCGGCGGCCTGTGCCCAGAAGCCGTTGGGGGGCTGGTCACTCATGCTGATCACACCTCTCGGGGCCGGCCGGCGATGCGGTTGACGCGGTCGATGGCGCGCTCGAAACCGGCGGTGAGCTCGTCGAAGACGGCCTGGACGGGACGTTCGGCGTTCATCCGGCCGACGATCTGGCCGACGGGGGTGCCGAGCAGCGGGCCGACCTCGTACTTCTGGATCCGGGAGACGGCCTCGGCGACCAGCAGGCCCTGGAGGGGCATGGGGAGGGCGCCGGGTCCGGCCGGGTCGTCCCAGGCGTCGGTCCACTCGGTGCGCAGCTGGCGCGCGGGCTTGCCGGTGAGGGCGCGGGAGCGGACGGTGTCGCCGGAGCCGGCGGCGAGGAGCTTCTCGGTGAGGGCGCGGGAGTGGAGTTCGGCCTCGGTGGTGGTCAGCCAGAGGGAGCCGAGCCAGACGCCCTGGGCGCCGAGGGCCAGCCCGGCGGCGATCTGCTCGCCGCTGCCGATGCCGCCGGCGGCGAGGACCGGGAGCGGGGCGACGGCCTCGGCGATCTCGGGGACCAGGACCATGGTGGCGATGTCCCCGGTGTGGCCGCCGGCCTCGTAGCCCTGGGCGACGACGACGTCGATGCCGGCCTCGGCGTGGCGGCGGGCGTGCTTGGCGCTGCCGGCGAGGGCGGCGACGAGGACCCCGTGGTCGTGGGCGCGGGCGATGACGTCGGCGGGCGGGGAACCGAGGGCGTTCGCCAGGAGTTTGATGGGGTAGTCGAAGGCGACGTCGAGCTGGTTGCGGGCGACCTGCTCCATCCATCCGGTGATCCGCCAGCCGGAGGCCTCTCCCTCGGCGAGTTCGGGTACCCGGTGCTTGGCGAGGGTGTCGCGGACGAACTCGCGGTGCCCGGCCGGGATCATCGCCTCGATGTCGGCCTCGGAGATGCCGTCGACGGCCTTCTTGGCGGGCATGACGACGTCGAGGCCGTAGGGCTTGCCGTCGGTGTGCGCCTGCATCCAGTCGAGGTCGCGTTTGAGGTCGTCGGGCGCGGTGTAGCGGACCGCCCCGAGGACGCCGAACCCGCCCGCGCGGGTGATGGCCGCGGCGACCGCCGGGAAGGGCGTGAAGCCGAAGATGGCGTGCTCGACTCCCAGTTTCTTGCTGAGCTCCGTCTCCATGGGCGTGAGGATGCCGCAGTGGGGCGGCCGAGGGAAGAGATTTTCTGATGCAGTGTCAGATTCTTGCGGCCCGGCCCGTGCGGAGGGTGCGCGGCGGACGGGCAGATACCCAGTAGCGTGCGGAGCGCCTGCGGCGGGCTGCGGAGGATACGGCTCCCGGCCCGGGCACCGCGGGCGCCGCGGACCGGGAGCCCGGGTACCACGGGCCCCCGTACGGCCGGGCGCCGGCCCGGGCGGCCGGCGGCCGGCGGCCGGGGCGGACGAGGACGACCGGCGGCGGGGCCGACGGGCGGCGCACGACGGGGCGGTTGGGAGCGGAGAGGAGGACCGATCATGACGCAATGCACGGGGGCCCGCACGAAGACGGCCGCAGGCGTGGCCGGGGCGGGGCACACGGACGGGAACCAGGCGGGTACGGGTGCCGGTGTCCAAGGGGGTGCGCAGGCGGGGCGGGGGCCCAGTCGGCGGCGGCTCGGGGCTCGGTTGCTGGCGCTCGGCGGGGTGCTCGTGCTGCACGCGGCGCTGCCGGGCGGCTCCGCGGGGGCGGCGGGCGGGCCGGCCGAGCGGCGGGCCCTCCAGGGGCTGCGCCTGCGGTACGGGTCCGCGCGGCAGGCCGGGCTACTGGAGCGGCACCTGGAGGGCGTGGCCGAGGAGGCCCGGCGCTTCCTCGGGCCCTCCCCCGAACACCCCTACTACGCCGGGGCCGTGGTCCTCGCGGGACGCGGCCGCACGGTCGCCCTGCACCGGGCGATGGGGGACGCCGTCCGGTACGCGGACTACGACGGACGCACCGACCGGCCGCGGGAGTTCCCGGCCGCCGACCGGATCGCCATGGCCGAGGACACCGTCTTCGACCTGGCCTCCCTCAGCAAGCTGTTCACCTCCATCGTCGCCGTGCAGCAGATGGAACGGGGCCGGCTGGCGCTGGAGGCACCCGTGGACCGGTACCTGCCGGAGTTCACGGGCGGCGGCAAGGAGGCCGTCACCGTCCGGCAGCTGCTGACGCACACCTCCGGACTGCGCTCCTGGGCGCCCTTCTACCAGGAGTCCACCCGCGAGGGGCAGTTGAGGCTGCTGTGGTCGGTGCGGCCGCAGGACACCCCCGGGACGGTGTACCGCTACTCGGACCTGAACCTCATCGCGCTCCAGCTTCTCCTGGAACGGATCACCGGCCGCACCCTGGACACCCTGGTCCACGACGAGATCACCGCTCCGCTCGGGATGCACCGCACTCGCTACAACCCCCCGCGCGCCTGGCGCCGTTCCATCGCCGCCACCGAGGTGCAGCGTCCCCCGTGGTCGGGGCTGGACCGGGGCCTGGTGTGGGGCGAGGTCCACGACGAGAACGCGTACGCCCTCGGCGGGGTCGCGGGCCACGCCGGGGTCTTCGGCACCGCCTGGGACCTGGCCGTCCTCTCCCGCGCCCTGCTCGACGGCGGGGTCTACGCGGGCCGGCGCATCCTGAGCCCCGCCTCCGTCGAACTGCTCTTCACCGACTACAACACCGCCTTCCCCGGCGACGACCACGGCCTCGGCTTCGAGCTCTACCAGCACTGGTACATGGGCGCCCTGGCCACCCCGCACTCGGCCGGCCACACCGGCTTCACCGGGACCTCCCTGGTCCTCGACCCCTCCACCGACTCCTTCCTGGTCCTGCTCGGCAACTCCGTGCACCCGGTGCGGACCTGGCGGGCCGGCAGCGCCCCCCGCGTGGCCACGGGCAACCGCTTCGCCCGGGCCGTGCCCGTCCGCACGAAGCACGGCGGCCCGGCCTGGTTCTCCGGCATGGAGACCGGCGGCTCGGGCACCCTGGCCCTCCCCCCGCTGACCCCCGCCACCGACGGGGCCCGCCTGCGCTGCGCGGTCTGGTGGGACACCGTCCCCGGCGCCGGGGCCTTCCACCTGGAGGCCTCCCCGGACGGCATCGCCTGGCAGCCCGTCCCCTTCTCGACGGTCCGCACCACCGGCGGCACCCCGGAGCAGTGGCCGGAGGGCTCCGCGGGCGGCTGGTCGGGCCGGATCTGGCACCGCCTGGAGGCCCCCCTCCCCACCTGGGCGGGCCGCGAGGTCAGACTCCGCTTCCGCCACGCGTCGACGGGCCGCTACGTGGGCCGGGGCGTCTACGTGGACGTCATCCGCGTCTCCGAACCCCGCGCCCTCCTCTTCTCGGAGGACCGCCCCCGGGACGCCGCCCGCATCGAACCCGCGGGCTGGACCCGCTCGTCGGACTAGGGGGTCAGCTGCGGGTCCCGCTCGTCGGACCCGGGGGTCAGCCCGGCGGCAGGGCGCGCAGGAGGTCCCACAGGGGGCGGGCGCCCGTGGCCCATTCGGCGAGGAGGTGGCGGTCCACCAGGTGGAGGCGCTGGGAGCGGGCGAAGCGGGCGGCGTCCTGGGTGATGCGGCCGTTGGTCAGCATGACGAGGACGTCGCCGTGGTGGACCTGGCGGCCGGTGCCGTTGAGTACGTGGAGGTCCGGGGTGCCCACCGGTTTCCCGGACCAGCCGTCCCGCCGGTGCTTGCACTGGATGACCCAGAGCCGCCCGTAGGGGTCGGTGGCCTTGACGTCGGCGCCGTTGTCGCCGCGTCCGCCGACCTGGCGGGCGTCCGCGCAGCCGTCGCGGCGCATCAGGTCCCGTACCGCGAACTCGAACTCCCGGTGGTGCAGGGCGTCGAGCTGCCCGAGGGCGTACCGCAGCCCGCTCTCCCGGATCCGGCGCCACCGGGCGGCGTCCCGCCGCCGCAGCTCCCGGGCGGCCAGCGCGGCGGCCGTCAGCAGCAGGAGGAACGCGACGGTCCAGGGGTGGTCCGCGACCCAACGCAGCACGGCGAGCGCGAGGACGAGGCCGACGGCCACCGCGACGGCGGGCGGCCACCCCTGCTCCCGGGCCCGGCGCCCGCCCCGGCGGGCCCTCCCGCCGGTCCGCCGGACCGGGCGGCGGCGCCCGCGCCGCGCGGTCACTGACCGGCCCGGGAGACGCCGTTGACGAGCTGGCCCAGCACATCGGCGAAGCCCCGGCCGAGCTCGGTGGGCGCGAGGACGATGCCCAGCGCGAGGACGATCAGCACGGTCATCCGCTCGTCACGGCGGCTGCGGGCTTCAGTGCGCCGGCGCAGCCTCAGGACGACGATCACACCCAGCAGGACCGCCACATCGATCGACAGCAAACGTACGCCCCCCGTCACGAGTTCCCTGCCCCCTGTGTAGCGGGAGGCGGGCCGCGCCGGGGTCCGGTCTGTACGGAATGGCGGCAATGCGCCGGACCGGCGGCCGGATCGGCGGGCGCAGGCGTTCGAGCGGGATCCAGTCGGGGTTCAGTCCGCGTCGTCGCGGCGGCCCGTCACCACCAGGTCGCCGTCCGGGGTGCGGTGGGCGAGGCGGCCCGTGCGGAGGTAGCCGTCGGGGGTGAAGGAGCGGGCGTCGCGGTCGGGGTCCCGGTAGTAGCCGCGGACCGTGTGCGGGCCCCGCGCGAGGAGTTCGCCCGTGGCGCCGTCGGGTACGGGGCCGCCCCCGGCGTCGACCAGGCGGATCTGATCGTCGGGCGAGAGCGGGCGGCCGTGGGTGGCGAGGGCGGCCGCGTCCGGGTCGCAGGGGCGGGTGAGGACGAGGACGCCCTCGGGCGTGCCGAAGACCTGCTGGACGCGGCAGCCCAGGGCCGCCCCGAGGCGTTCGGCGGCCGCCCGGTCCGGGGGCGTCCCCGTGAGCTGCACGAGGCGCAGGGTGGAGGAGGCGGGGGCGGCGGCCGTCCAGTGCGCGGCGGCGTCGGAGGTCAGGGCGGTGACGGTCACCCGCTCCCGGGCGACGAGCGGCAGGCAGACGGCCGGGTCCGGGTCCTCGGCCAGGACGACGGTCCCGCCGGCCGCGAGGGTGCCGATGACGCCCGGGCTGCCGAGGGCGAGGTCGGACGCGGCGGGCAGCGCGGCGAGGTAGACGTCCTCCTCGGTGAGCGACAGCAGGGCGGCGGCGGCCGTCGCCTGGTGGGCGAAGTCGTTGTGGGTCCGCGGGACGAGCACCGTCCCGTCGGTGACCAGCAGGAAGGCCACCTGCCCCGCGCTGAGCGGGAGCGCCGGCTCGGGCGGGGCGTCGAGGGAGCCCAGCGGGGCGTACTGGCAGTTCGACGGGTCGGTGGTCAGACCGCCGAACGGGGATTCCGTGCCGGGCTCCTCGTAGGTGAACACCCGCCGCAGGAAGGGCCACCGGGCGGCGATGTCCGAGGCCATCGCCGTGTGGTCGAAGCCCCGGTACGCCGAGGGGCCGACGTAGCCGACGGCCTGGGCGGTGCGTACGAGTTCTGGCACCTCGGACGCGGGGTGGGAGACCGGGCAGAACACGGGGACCAGCCCGGCGCGCATCAGCGCGAAGGCCGTGACGACGAACTCGGGGACGTTCGGCAGCTGGACGACCACCCGCATCCCGGGCCGCAGCCCGCGCCCCCGGAACCCGGCGGCCATACGGTCCACGCGCCGGTTGAGCTGCGCGTACGTCAGGCGCGTGGCGCCGTGCACGAGCGCGGTGCGCGGCCCGTACCGCAGGGCCGAGCCGCGCAGCAGGCCGTCCAGGGTGGTGCCCTGCCAGCGGCCGGAGGCCCAGTAGTGGTCGACGAACTCCTCCGGCCAGGGCGTACAGCCTTCGAGCAGCGCGGTCACGTTCCTACCCCTCCCCGTTGATCTCGCCCAGCCAAGCCGCCCTCCCCCGGCCGGGGCAATGCGCCGTCCCGACCACGGGGGCCGGTCCGCTTCGGCGGAACGTCCAAGGACCCGGCAGGGGGCGGTCGGCGGCTCAGGCGGATTCCCGGATCAGGCAGAACGGGTGGCCGGCCGGGTCGGCGTAGACGCGCCAGCCGCGGGCGTCCGGGGTGGCGTCGAGGAGGGTGGCGCCCGCTGCCAGGGCGTGGGTCTGGGCCTCGTCCAGGTCCGTGACGGCGAAGTCCAGATGGGCCTGCTGGGGGTGGGCGGGGTCGGGCCAGCGGGGCGGTCGGTGGCCGGTGACCCGCTGGAAGGCGAGGACCGCGCCGGCGGGGGTGTGGAGGGTGGCCCAGTGGTCGTCGCAGGTCCAGCGGCGGTCCGGGCGGTTGACCTCGCCGCCCAGCAACGCCTCGTAGAAACGGGCGAGTTCGAGGGGGTCGGGACAGTCGAGCACCACGCACTGCAGTTCAGCGATCATGACCCGGATCCTAGGGCCTGTCGTCAAACTCCCATCGTCGCCCGCACGGGCGGTGGGGGGTTTACGAAAGGCCCAAAAACGGCCAGTGCACCACCCCGGATATCCACCCGCCGGCGG
>NZ_JBFBGN010000194.1:0-9768 GCF_040684675.1 Streptomyces sp. NPDC089915
GCCGCTGAGGCCGAGCGCCGCGGCCAGCGTCAGGAGGGACACCGGGACGATGATCCGGTAGCCGATGCGCCGGTTCGCACGGTCGGACAGCAGCGTAGAGATCACCTCGCCCTCGGCGTGCGCGCGGGCGACCAGTCCGCCGCGGGTGTAAGGCACCAGGGCCTCCACCTCGACGGCGGGCCGCGGCAGCTCGCTGTCGATGAGCGCGAGCAGTTCCTCGATGCCCTGGCCCGTACGGGCCGAGACGGCGATGGAGTGGCGCTCGATGCGCAGCAGGCGCTGCAGGACCAGCGGGTCCGCGGCGTCGGCCTTGTTGATCACCACGATCTCGGGCACGTTGACCGCGCCGACCTCGCGGATGACCTCGCGGACCGCCGCCAGCTGCTCCTCCGGCGCCGGGTGCGCGCCGTCCACGATGTGCAGGATGAGGTCGGAGTCGCCGACCTCCTCCATCGTGGAGCGGAACGCCTCGACGAGGTGGTGGGGCAGGTGCCGGACGAAGCCCACGGTGTCGGCCAGGGTGTACACCCGGCCGGACGGGGTCTCGGCGCGGCGCACGGTCGGGTCGAGGGTGGCGAACAGCGCGTTCTCCACCAGGACGCCCGCGCCGGTGAGGCGGTTGAGCAGGGAGGACTTGCCGGCGTTGGTGTAGCCGGCGATGGCGACCGAGGGCACCTTGTTGCGGCGCCGTTCCTGCCGCTTGATGTCGCGGCCGGTCTTCATCTCGGCGATCTCCCGGCGCATCTTCGCCATCTTCTCGCGGATGCGGCGCCGGTCGGTCTCGATCTTGGTCTCACCGGGGCCTCGGGTGGCCATGCCGCCACCGCCGCCGCCGCCCATCTGCCGGGACAGCGACTGACCCCAGCCGCGCAGACGGGGCAGCATGTACTGCATCTGCGCGAGGGCGACCTGCGCCTTGCCCTCTCGGGACTTGGCGTGCTGGGCGAAGATGTCGAGGATCAGGGCGGTCCGGTCGACGACCTTGACCTTGACGACGTCTTCGAGGGCGATGAGCTGGCCGGGGCTGAGCTCGCCGTCGCAGACGACGGTGTCGGCACCGCTCTCCATCACGATGTCGCGCAGCTCGCGGGCCTTGCCGGAACCGATGAAGGTGGCCGGGTCGGGCTTGTCGCGGCGCTGCATCACGCCGTCGAGTACGAGGGCGCCCGCGGTCTCGGCGAGGGCGGCGAGCTCCGCGAGGGAGTTCTCCGCGTCCTGGACCGTGCCGGAGGTCCAGACACCGACGAGGACGACGCGCTCCAGGCGGAGCTGCCGGTACTCGACCTCGGTGACGTCCTCGAGCTCGGTGGACAGACCGGCCACGCGGCGCAGGGCCGCGCGCTCGGAGCGGTCGAACTGGTCGCCGTCCCGGTCTCCGTCGATCGCGTGGCTCCAGGCGACGTCCTCTTCCATCAGGGCATCGGCCCGAAGGCTCTCGGTGAAGCTCTGCGGGTCCCGCACGTCCTGCGCGTCCCGCGGGTCCTGGGAAGGGGAAGAAGAGGAGGTCATTGGATCCTTACGTCGATTCGTTAGCGTGCGCGCCGGCTAGGGCCAAAGGTACCGCCGTGCGTGACTCACTCTGTCACGTCCAACGCCGGACCCCGTCCGGGGATTCCCGGACCGCCTCGTCGTCGGCCTCATCGATGGTGACATGCCCCTTCCCGGCCCGTCATACCGTTTTTCCGGGCGCCGTCTTCCCGGCCGCCGGGGCGCTCCAGTCCGGGTGGCCGGGCATGGGCGGGGTCTTCTCGCCGTACAGCCAGGGGCGGAGGAAGGCCGAGAGGTCGCGTCCGGCCTCCTGCGAGGCCAGGCGTACGAAGTCCTCGGTGCCGGCGGTCGCGTCCTTGTGCTCCGCCACCCAGCGCCGCTCGACGCGGTCGAAGGCGGCGGTGCCGATCTCCTCCCGCAGGGCGTAGAGGATCAGCGCCGACCCGTCGTAGACCACCGGCCGGAAGAGTCCGATCTTCTGGCCGGGGGCGGCGGCCTTCGGGGCCGCCGGGGGGCCGCCGGCGGCCCGCCACTGGTCGGAGCGCTGGTACGCCTCGCGCATGCGCCGCTCCAGGGAGTACTTGCCGAGCCCGTCCGCGTAGAGGGCCTCGTACCAGGTGGCGTGTCCCTCGTTGAGCCACAGGTCGGACCAGGTGCGCGGGGTGACGCTGTCGCCGAACCACTGGTGGGCCAGCTCATGGACCATGATCGCCTCGACGTACCACTCGGGGTAGCCCTCCTTCTCCCCCGCGAAGAGGCCGTTCTCGAAGAGCGAGAGGGTCTGCGTCTCCAGCTCGAAGCCGGTGCGGGCCCGGGCGATCAGGACTCCGTAGTTCTCGAAGGGGTAGCGGCCGACCCGGTCCTCCATCCACGCGATGTGCCCGGGGGTCTTGCGCAGCCAGGGTTCGAGCCGCTCCCGGTCGGCGGCCGGCACCACGTCGCGCACCGGCAGTCCGTGCGGCCCGGTGCGGTGCAGGACGGCGGAGCGGCCGATGGAGACCTGGGCCAGTTCGGTGGCCATCGGGTGCAGGGTCCGGTAGGTCCACTGGGTGGCGCCGCCGGCGCGGGCGGCCGGGAGGGCGCCGGGGAGGCCGTTGGCCACGGCCGTGTAGCCCTCGGGGACGGTGACCCGGAAGGTGAAGTACGCCTTGTCGGCCGGGTGGTCGTTGCAGGGGAAGACCCGGTGCGCGGCGTCGGCCTGGTTGGCCATGGCCAGGCCGTCCTCGGTGGTGACCCAGCCGCCGTCGGCGGAGCCGCGCGGGTCGCTGGTGTGCCGGACGGTGATCCGCAGCGGCGTGTTCGCGGCGATGGGGTGGGCGGGGGTCAGGACGAGGTCCTCCCCGGCGCTCTCGAACCGCGCGGGCTCGCCGTTGACCTCGGCGGAGGCCACCGTACCGTGGGTGAAGTCCAGGTTGACCCGCTCCAGCGGGGCGAGGGCCCGGGCCTCCAGGGTGGTCACCGCGTCGAGGGGGCTGCGGTTGTCCTTGTACGTGAGGGACAGGTCGTACGAGAGGACGTCGTACCCGGGGTTGCCGAGCTCGGGGAAGAGCCGGTCGCCGATGCCGAGCGGCTTCGGCGGGGGCAGCACGGCGGCGACGAGGGTGAGGGAGGCCGCGGCGAGCAGGGCGGCGCGCAGGCGGGGGGAGGAGAGCTGCATCCACCACCGCTTATCAGCGCCCGCCGCGGGCCCGCGCGCGGCGCGCGACGGATCCACCCGAACGAGACTCCCCCGGCGGCCCCCCGCCCCCGGTCCCCCTCAGACCCGGCCGACGTCGTAGACGCCGGGCACGTCCCGCATGGCCCGCATCAGGCCGGGCAGCACCGAGGCGTCGGGCAGCTGGAGGGTGTAGCTGTGCCGGACCCGCTGCTCCACGGGCGGCTCCACGGTGGCGGAGACCACCTCGACCCCCTGGCGGGCGATGGCCTCGGTCAGGTCGGCCAGCAGGTGCGGGCGGCCGAACGATTCGGCGAGCAGGGTGACCCGGCAGTCGGCGGTGGCCCGCCAGTGCACGGCGACGGAGGTGCGGCCGAGGGAGCGCATCTGGGCCACGGCCGGGCAGTGGACGCGGTGCACGGTGACGGCCCCGCCGCGGACGACGAACCCGGCGACCGCGTCGGGCGGTACGGGGGTGCAGCAGCCGGCGAGGCGCACGTGGGCGTCGGGGAGGTCGGCGACGGCGTTGCCCCCGCCGCCGCGCAGCCCGGGCACCGAGAGGGGGGCGCGGGGGGCCGCGGTGGCGGGTACGGGCCCGTCGGGGTGGGCCTGGAGCCAGCCGCTGATGGCGATCCGGGCGGCCGGGGTCCTGGCGTGGCCCAGCCAGTCGGCGGCGGGCCCGGAGGAGGCGTCCTGGGCGAGCAGGAGCTGGACGGTGTCCCCGTCGGAGAGGGTGGCGGAGAGGGAGGTGAGGCGCCCGTTGACGCGGGCGCCGATACAGCCGTGGGCCGCCTCGCCGTGCTGGGCGTAGGCGGCGTCGATACAGCTGGCCCCGGCGGGCAGGGCCAGGGTGCCGCCGTCGGCGCGGTAGACGGTGATCTCGCGGTCCTGGGCGAGCTCGGCGCGCAGCCCGGTCCAGAAGGTGTCGGCGTCGGGCGCGGACTGCTGCCAGTCGAGGAGCCGGGAGAGCCAGCCGGGGCGGGTGGGGTCGATGCGCTCGTCCTCGCTGTCGGCGCTCTCGCCGGTGGCGTAGGGGTTGCCGAGGGCGACCACGCCGGCCTCGGCGACGCGGTGCATCTGCCGGGTGCGGACGATGACTTCGGCGACGTACCCCTCGGGGACGGCGACGGCGGTGTGCAGCGACTGGTAGAGGTTGAACTTCGGGACGGCGATGAAGTCCTTGAACTCCGAGATGACCGGGGTGAAGCAGGTGTGGAGCTCGCCGAGGACCGCGTAGCAGTCGGCGTTCTCGCCGACGAGGACGAGGATGCGGCCGAAGTCGGGGCCGCGCAGTTCGCCCCGGGTGCGGGAGATGCGGTGGACGGAGACGAAGTGCCGGGGGCGGACGAGCACCTCGGCGGCGATGCCGGCTTCGCGCAGGACGGTGCGTACGGACTCGGCGATGGCGAGGAGTGGGTCGTCCTCGCCGGTGTGGGAGGTGATGAGCGCGCGGGTGCGCTCGTACTCCTCGGGGTGCAGGATCGCGAAGACGAGGTCTTCCAGCTCGGTCTTGAGGGCCTGGACGCCGAGGCGTTCGGCGAGCGGGATCAGGACGTCGCGGGTGACCTTGGCGATGCGGGCCTGTTTCTCGGGGCGCATCACGCCGAGGGTGCGCATGTTGTGCAGCCGGTCGGCGAGTTTGATGGACATGACGCGGACGTCGTTGCCGGTGGCGACGAGCATCTTGCGGAAGGTCTCGGGTTCGGCGGCGGCGCCGTAGTCGATCTTCTCGACCTTGGTGACGCCGTCGACGATGAAGGCGACCTCGTCGCCGAACTCGGCGCGGACCTGATCGAGGGTCACCTCGGTGTCCTCGACGGTGTCGTGCAGCAGGGAGGCCGTCAGGGTGGTGGTCTCGGCGCCGAGTTCGGCCAGGATGAGGGTGACGGCGAGGGGGTGCGTGATGTACGGCTCGCCGCTCTTGCGCATCTGGCCGCGGTGCGAGGACTCCGCCAGGAGGTACGCACGGCGCAGGATGGACAGGTCCGCGTCCGGGTGGTGGGCGCGGTGCGCTTCTGCTACGTGTCCGATGGCGTCCGGGAGCCGGTCCCGGGACGCGGGCCCGAGCAGGGCGGCTCGGCCCAGGCGGCGCAGATCGAGCCGGGTCCGGCCACGTCTGCGCAGCTCAGGGCGCACTTCAGCATGTGCTTCGGGGTTCGTGGCCTCTGCACTCATGGGCACCTCCGGCGGCTTCGACCGGCGGTGGTGGGCATGGGGTGAGCCCTCAGGGCCGGTGCCTGATGTTACCGACCCCACCACGTGGCGCAGTCCGCCTCTCGCTCAGCGTGAAACGGATCACCCATGAGAGGGAATCTTCAGGCGAAAGCCGTTTCGGTGAGCCAGTCCGCTTCGAACTCGCCGGCGGCCACGATGACGGCCGGTCCGGTCATGTCGATGCGACCGTCGGGGTGTTCGGTGATGACGAGGGTACCGCCGGGAAGGTCGACCGTGTACGAGACGGGCACACCGGTGACCGCGGGGTCGGCTCCGTCACGGCGGATGGCGGCCACGGCGACGGCGCAGGCGCCGGTTCCGCAGGAGCGGGTCTCGCCGGAACCGCGCTCGTGGACGCGCATGGCGACGTGCCGCGGGCCGCGGTCGACGACGAACTCGACGTTGACCCCGGTGGGGTAGGCCGAGGCGGGGCTGAAGGGCGGGGGGCTGTACAGGTCGCCGGCGTCGTCGAGGCTTTCAACGAACGCGACGGCGTGCGGGTTCCCCATGTTCACGTTCCGCGCGGGCCAGGAGCGCTCGCCGACGGAGACGGTGACCTCTCCCCCGGGCAGCAGGGCGCTGCCCATGGAGACGGTGACGTCGCCCGTCTTGGAGAGGTGGACCTGCTTGACCCCGCCCCGGGTGGCGACCGCGAAGTCGCCGGGCTCGACGTGTCCCGCGTGGTGGAGGTAGCGGGCGAAGACGCGTACGCCGTTGCCGCACATCTCGGCGACGGAGCCGTCGCTGTTGCGGTAGTCCATGAACCACTCGGCCTCGTCGGCCAGGTGCGCGGCCTCGGGGTGGGCGGCGGAGCGCACGACGTGCAGCACACCGTCCGCCCCGATGCCGGCCCGGCGGTCGCACAGGGCGGCGACGGCGGTGGGCGGCAGTTCGACGGCGTTGTCCGGGTCGGGGACGATCACGAAGTCGTTCTCGGTCCCGTGGCCCTTGAGGAAGGGGAGGGTGGTGTGCGTCACGAGCCCATGGTACCGAGCGGGGCGCCGCCCCGGCCGGTGGGTTCGGCATGCGGTCAGCGGGCGGTCAGGGCGGCATCGGCGCCGGTCAGCGCAGCCGGGCCACCCGGTAGACGGCCAGTGCGACGACGACCAGCGCGACCAGCGCGTACAGCGCGGCGATCCGCCAGTCGGGGCGGCGGCTCCCGCCCCGGGGCGGGAGCCCGGGCCAGGAGTAGCCGACGCGGCGGGCGGCCATCATGCCCCAGCCGCCCGCGCAGGAGCTGATGAGGAAGCCGAGCATGGCGACGACGGCGCCGCCGTCGCCGAACTCGAAGGCGAGCGGGAAGGCGAACATCAGGGAGCCGGCGGCGGCCAGCATCACGATGGGGGCGATCTGCCAGATGCGCAGCCTGCGCTGCGGGCGCAGCTCGACCTCGACGGCGGGGCCGGCCGCGGCCTCGGTGCCGGGCTCGGGGGCGTCGGGGCCGTCGGTGGTCAGCCGCGCCGGGTCGGCGGGCAGGCCGAGTCCGTCGGGGCCGTCCGGGCCGCCGGGGGCTCCGGGCGCGCCGGGGCCCGCGGGCTCGCCGGCCGGCGCGGGGAGGACGGACGGGTTCACGTCCGCTTCCCGCCCGGTGTCGTCCCGCCCGGTGTCTCGCCGAGGGCCGGCCTCCATAGCCACGCGCCCTCCCCACTTCGGACTCCGCACGCCACTGTTCAGAAGTTTGATGATGGCACGGTCCCGGGCCCGCGACGGGCGCTCGGGGCGTCCCGATGCCATCACGTGATCAGGCTGTGACCGCTCGTTCGACCAACGACTGCGCGAGTCGGGGGAGTTCCGCCCGGTCGGCGGCGGCTCCGCTGAGCCAGTGGACACGGGGGTCGCGGCGGAACCAGGAGTCCTGGCGGCGGGCGAAGCGCTTGGTGGCCCGTACGGTCTCGGCCCGGGCCTCGTCCTCGGTGCACCCGCCGGCGAGGGCGGTCAGTACCTGCTGGTAGCCCAGGGCCCGGGAGGCGGTGACGCCCTCGCGCAGGCCCCGCGCCTCCAGGGCGCGGACCTCGTCGACCAGTCCGGCCTCCCACATGCGGTCGACGCGCGTCGCGATGCGCTCGTCGAGCTCGGGGCGGGCCACGTCGACGCCGATCTGGACGGTGTCGTAGACCGACTCGTGGCCGGGCAGGTTGGCGGTGAAGGGCTTGCCGGTGATCTCGATCACTTCGAGCGCCCGGACGATGCGGCGGGAGTTGCCGGGCAGGATCGCGGCGGCGGCGGCCGGGTCGGCGGCGGCGAGGCGGGCGTGCAGGACTCCGGGGCCGTGCAGGGCGGCCTCCGCCTCCAGCCGGGCGCGGACCTCGGGGTCGGTGCCGGGGAACTCCATGGCGTCGAGGGCGCCGCGGACGTAGAGGCCGGACCCGCCGACGAGGACCGGGGTGCGGCCCTGGGCGAGGAGCTTGTCGATCTCGGCGCGGGCGAGCCGCTGGTACTCGGCGACGCTGGCGGTCTCGGTGACGTCCCAGACGTCGAGGAGGTGGTGGGGGACGCCGCCGCGCTCGTCCATCGTCAGCTTGGCGGTGCCGATGTCCATCCCCCGGTAGAGCTGCATGGAGTCGGCGTTGACGACCTCGCCGTCGAAATGGCGGGCCAGGGCGACGCCCAGGTCGGACTTTCCGGCCGCGGTGGGACCGACGACGGCGATGACCCGCGGGGCGGGAGCTGCATTCCTCACCGACACAGTCTCGCAGCCCCCGGTCAAGACACCGGCATGTACCCGATCGGGTGAGGTGACGGGGGGTGTCCGGGGTCGTTGCCCTGAAGAGGTTCCGGCCCGGCGTGCGCCTGGCGCGCATCTGGTGGAGGCCGGTCCGGCCACAGCGGAACTTCACCCGCACGAGTAACGTTATGGGAGTAGACATGGGCGTTTTTGACCGGATTTTTCGCCGTAAGGACGAGGCAGTGACCGAGCAGGTCGCCGCCGAGGCCGCCCCGGCGGAGACGCCGGCCGCGGAGACCGGCCCGGCCGATGGGGCCGGGGAGGCCGAGGCGGCTGCGACCGGGGCTCCCGCGGCGGAGGCCGCCGTGGAGATCCCGAAGCAGCAGTCGGCGGAGGTCGCGGCGGACAGCGAGACCGGCGAGGGCGCCCGCACGTAGCCACCGCTCCCCCGGCCCGGTCCGGGGGGACACCAGGAAGGTGACCCATGGGCCTGCTCGACAATCTCAAGGCCAAGCTCGCCCCGGCCAAGGACAAGGTCGGCGACCTCGCGCAGAAGCACGAGGGCAAGATCGGCGAGGGCCTGGACAAGGTGGCCAAGGTCGTGGACTCCAAGACCCATGGCAAGTACAGCGACCGGATCACGACCGGTACGGACAAGGCGAAGGACGCCCTGGGCAAGGTCGCGCACAAGGACACCCCCGGCGGGCCGACGCCGCCGGCGGCTTCCTGAGGCAGGGCGCCGCGCCGAGCGGCGCGGCGGGATCAAGGGGCGTGGGACCGGCGGTCCCGCGCCCCTTCGCCGTACGCCGTCACGCCCGGGAGCGGGCGGGAGCGGGCGGGGTTCAGGACCAGGCGGCCACGAAGTAGCCGACCCCGTAGGGGGCGTCCTCGTACAGCAGCCGCCCGCCCAGGCCCGCGCCCTCGGCCGCGCCCGCGAGCACCTGCCAGGGGGCCCGCCCGGCGGCCTGGAGCTCGGCGGCGAGTACGGGGTCCAGCGCGGCCAGCGCGCCGGTGTCGGCGGCGCCGAGGGCCAGGCCGGCGGCGGCGTCGAAGGCGGCGGCGCGGTCGTCGAGGTAGCCGGGGGCCTTCAGGGTGCGGCAGGCGCTGCCGTCGCCCATGACCAGCAGCGCGACCCGTTCGTCGGCGGCGGCGAGCTCCCGGCCGGTCTCCAGGCAGCGTCCGGCCTCCAGGGAGGCGGCGACGGCGAGCCCCTCGACGGGGGCGGCGCCCCACCGCGCGCGGCCGAGCAGCCAGGCGCCCATGGCGAGGGAGGCGGGCAGCAGCCGCGGCCCCTCCTCGCCCTCGCCGAGCCGGACCTCGGCGTCGGCGCCGAAGCCGTGGAAGCCGCCCCGGGAACCCTGCGGGTAAGCCCCCTCGTGGTCGGCGTCGGCGCTGCCGACCACGACCAGCACGTCGGGCCGGGAGGCGGCCAGCACGGCGAGCGCGTCGGAGCAGGCGGTACGGGCCGCGTCGAGCTCGGCGGCGGCGCCCGCGGCGACCTCCGGCACGAGGAGCGGCGGGGCGGGGCAGACGGCGGCGGCTACGAGCATGATCCGCAGCCTAGGCGCTGTCGTGCCGATCGGGCCAGACGTCCCGGCGCGGCGGGCCGTGGGGCCGCCGCGCCGGTGCCGTGCCGGTGCCGGAGGGGTCCCGGGATGCTCCTATAGACGTCAAGCCGCTGGAGTGAGGTCGGTTTGAGTGATTCGTTCGGTCGGTGCGGTGGTCAGAGCGTGGTAGACCTCGCGGG